>JAJFJB010000032.1 GCA_021774435.1 Alphaproteobacteria bacterium | reverse complement strand
TTAAAGGGTGACACCCTCGGTGCCCGATTGCCCTGACGGAAATCCAGTCCCAGGTCTTCATAACCCTCCAGCGGATCGTCATAGATCAGGGAGAAAATCGAATCGACCATCGCGATGTCGACATGCTGTCCCTCACCCGTTCTGGCCTGATGAAAAAGCGCCCCCAGAATACCGGCCAAGCCAAAGACGCTGGATACCGAGTCAGCAAGCGCCGACCCCGCTTTGGTCGGCGGCCCGCCGGGTTGACCGGTCAAGCTCATCAGGCCCGATGCCGCCTGCGCAGCCGCGTCGAAACACTTCAAATGCGCATCCGGCCCGGTCTGTCCGTACCCTGTAATCGAGCAATAAACCAGGCTCGGATTGTGCGCGTGCAGCGTATCGAAATCGATGCCCAGGCGTTTCGTCACACCGACACTGAAATTTTCGACCAGAACATCCGATTTATCGACCAGATCCAGTAGTAGACGGACGCCCTCTGGATTTTTCAGGTTCAGCGTCACCGCTTTCTTGCCGCGGCTGCGTTTCAGAAACGGCACGCCCAGATCATCTGGCGTCTTGCGCTCGAAGGAAACGCCTTCGGGACCCGCGTATATCGCCGAGTCCGACAGCGTATCGCCGGTCGCCGGATTGTCGACCCGGATCACCTCCGCCCCCATGCCGGCGAGCAGCAACGTCGCATGCGGCCCGACAAAAAACTGCGTCAGGTCGACGACCCGCACCCCCTCGAGAATTTGCTTTGTCACGATACCCTCCCACGCGCCATCATTGTCATTATTGTACTGATTTACCACCGCTTTAATGGCTCGCAGCGGCATGCTACTCTGTGCTGATCAATTCCAAACAAAGATCGTTAGGGAGCGCAGAATGGCCAACAACCCATTGATTGCAGACGTTGAAACATTGGCCAAGGAAATTCCTGACGGTGCCACGATCGTACTACCGCGCGATCATTCCGGCAGCCCCATGACGTTGGTGCGGGCCCTGATACGCCGCAAGGCGCGGGACCTGAAAGTGCTCTCCCTGACGAGCGCCGGTTTGTCGGCGGATTTGCTGATCGGGGCTGGTTGTGTCTCGGAAATTGAAACGCCCGGGATCAGCCTCGGCGAGTTCGGCCCTGCCCCCCGGTTCGTGAATGCAGTAAAGAAGGGCCTGATTAAAATCAAGGATTCGACTTGCCCCGCGATGCACGCTCGCCTGCAGGCTGCGGAGAAAGGCGTTCCGTTCATGCCGCTGCGCGGCATTATCGGGTCCGATTTGCTGGAAGTCCGGCCGGACTGGAAGGTCATAGACAATCCCTTTGGCAACGGCGACGACCCCATCGTTCTGCTGCCGGCGGCCCAGATCGATGCCGCGATCCTGCATGCCTCCATGGTGGACGATCATGGCAATGTCTGGATTGGCCGCAGGATGGAACTCAAAACTGCCGCGCACGCCGCGCGAGAATCCTTCGTAACCGTCGAGCGTTTTTATGAAGGCAACATGATCGAGGATGACCGCTACGCAGCGGGCGTCATTCCCGCGCTGTATATCGGTCGCATCGCGCAAGCCGAACAGGGCGCCTGGCCGATGGCCTTCTGGGACAAGTATGGCCGGGACAGTGAACACCTCCAGACCTATGCGAAACTGGCGCGCAGCGATGACGGCTTCGAAGACTATCTGGCGGAACACGTCTTCGGCACGGTAGCCGCCGCATGAGCGAGTTGACCTACCACCCGCGCGAATTGCTGATCACAGCGATTGCCAGACTGGCAAAAGGCGCCCGCCATGCCGCCGCCGGCGCCCAATCGCCCGTCCCGGGGAGCGGCCTGTTCCTGGCGCAGCAATGGGCGGCAGATGCCGGCGAACGGCCAATGCAGGTCACCGTCCTGGGCAGCACGAAGTTCTATCCCTTCACGGATGGCGGGCGGGAGCTGTTCGACATGGCCGGGCAAGGCCGGCTCGATGTGTTCTTTCTGTCGGGCGGCCAAATTGATGGATTTGGTAACTCCAACCTGGTTGGGATTGGCGACTACCCGGATGTGAAAGTCCGTTTTCCCGGATCGTTCGGGTCGGCTTATCTGTTCTACGTCGTACCGCGCGTGATCCTGTTCCGCGAAGAACATAGCCGCCGCGTCTTCGTGCCCAAGGTTGATTTCATTTCCACCCCCGGCGCCAGCCCTCCAAACGTTTATCGCCCTGGCGGACCCGTCGCATTGATAACGCCACTGTGCCTGTTTTCCTTCGATCGCGACCGTGCGCGCTTCACCTTGGAAAGCATCCATGAAGGACACAGCCTGGAAGAGGTGCTCGACAATACGGGCTTCGATTTCGACCGGCCGGACGACATCCCCATGACACCACCGCCCACGCCCGAAGACCTTTCGGTCATGCGAACGGTCATTGCGCCGAAGATTGCGGATGCCTATCCGCAGTTCGCGCGCGACCTTTGGAATTACGAACCGGAAGCAGCGTAAGGATCTACGATGGACGCAATTCTGGATACCGACGGGCTCTGTAATCTGTCCGCGACGGAGATGGCATCTTACATTCGGAAAGGCACCGTAAGCGCGGCCGAATTGATCGACGCTGTCTTGGCACGAATTTCGCGGCTCGACCCTTCCGTGAACGCCTTCGCCTTGGTCGATGAGGCCGGCGCACGCAAAGCCGCGGTGGCGGCCGACATCGCCCGCGCGAATGGAGGAGACCTTGGACCGCTGCATGGCGTGCCTTTTTCGGTAAAGGATTTGATCCTGACCGAGGGCGTCGAAACCGCGTTTGGGTCGCACCTCCTCGCAGGGAACATTCCAGACAAGGATGCGGCAGCGGTGGCGCGTTTAAAGCGGGCCGGCGCTATCTTAATTGGCAAGACGACGACACCGGAGTTTGCCCACAAAGCCCTTACCAACAGTCCGCGACATGGCGCAACGCGCAATCCCTGGAATCTCGATCATACTTGCGGCGGGTCCAGCGGCGGCGCGGCCGTGGCGGCAGCAACCGGCATGGGACCGCTGACGGTAACGACAGACGGCGCAGGGTCGTCGCGCATTCCCGCTAGCTGCTGCGGTGTTCTTGGCATCAAGGCTACTTTGGGCCGCATACCGCACGAATATGCACCCGACCTTTTCGGCAATTTTTCCTATATTGGCGCGATTACGCGAACGACGGCCGACTTGGCCCTCATGCTCAATGTCATGAGTGGCCCGGAACGTAAAGACCCCTGGACACAGGGCGTTTTCGCACCGCCCTTAAATGTCGCGAGCGATCCCGCTGCCCGCATAGAAGGTGTGCGGTTGCACTACAAGCCATGCCTCGGCAACGTAATGCTCGACGACAATGTCGCCAAGGCGATGGCAAAAGGCCTCGACATTCTGTGCGGCGCGGGCGCAACACTGGAACGGAGTGACGGTCGCGAAGACTGGGGCAACGAATTGGCGCGCATCACCATCCGCGCGCCCTATGCAGCCCGAATGGCAAAATACTCCGAAGCCGAACGCTCCAAAATGGACCCGTCCCTCGTCAGCGCGATCGCCGAAAGCGAGAGCCTGGATTTGCGCGCCGTGCAAAATGCGCCGATGGAACGGACCGCGCTGTATCAGCAAACCGAAGCGATCTTCGAGACAGCCGATCTCCTCGTCACACCGGTCTTGGGCGCTCCGCCCCCCTTGGTAACGCACAAGGCAAACGAACCCATCACCATCAATGGCCAAGTCGCCGGACCGCTGCGCGCCAACTGGTACAACTACCCAGCCCCGTTCAACCTCACCGGACACCCGGCAATTTCGATCCCCTGTGGAATGGAACCGTCCGGATTACCGATCGGCATGCAAGTAGTTGCGCCCTGGTTCGGCGAACAGCAACTAATCGATATCGCAGCGGCAATGGAACAACTGCAACCATGGACAGATCAATGGCCCCCGCTTATCGGCCAGCAGGCCTAGGCGCCCAGCAGTTTCGCTGATCCAGCACGCGCATGCGGCGGCTGATTTTTGATTTTCGCACACCGAATGCGCGCTCGGCTTGCATGAAAACAAATTGGAGATCGCATTCGGCTTGGTCCACAAGAGTTTTGTCAGCTTGGCGCACTAAGATCATGCGGTCGGCAATCTCTTTTTCAATGCCCTGCCTAGCTTTGTCAGAATCATCTTTTTTGCCGGCTTCCGACCGGTGGGAAATGGCTATTAAATCGATTAAACGCAGATGCCGCGCCGCGAGCACACCGCCACCAACCAAGCTCATCGAAACTTCCAGCGACGACGAATTCCGCATATTCCTATAAAAAATCAGCGGCCCTTTTCGGCGAAGGTCGGTGATGGTGTACGCCGCATCCGCGTAATTCAGCGCCCCTTTAACCGTTCTTCGTTTGGACGGCGGGTCATAGGCGATCTTGTCAATAAGTTCCGTGTACCGTCTCAGCGCGACAGGCAACTCGACCGCCATGTCGATCGCTTTTTTTACGGTCTCGAAAAAGAGAGTGTTCTCGGCATCGGCATATTTCGAACCGATCAGCAACACGCCTTTGTAACGTTCAACATAGGCGGCGTCGGACGCGTTCAAGAGGGCGAGCTTCTCTGCCATAGAAGGGATTGCACTGCTGTCTCCGCCGGATCGTTTCCGCAACGCGTTGCGCGCTTCCTGCCAAAAAGCCGCAAGCACGACCGGTCCCGGAGAGCCGGATACCACTTGGCTGTTGCCGCCTCTTGGTGCATCCGTTTCGACTGTAGTGCCCGGACGCCGTCCTCTTGGATAGCCAGAGGCTTCCGGATAGGCTCTACCGGCCTCAAGGCTCCGCCTGAACGTGCTTTCCTGGTCGAAGGTCGCCAGAGGCCCTCGTTCTATTGCGTCCTCCCGCCACCAGGGAACGCGTTGCTCCCAAGGTAATCGTGTTGCTCGTTCAGAATATCTGTTCTCTGCACGGGTTTTTGCTTCTGGATAACGACCCGGTACGGCACTGCCAGGGACACCGGCCGCCGCCTTTTTTCTTGTTGAGTGTCCTTCAGAGGAAAACAGCGTGCCTATTTCATAGCCATATTCGGGACTTTCCGCCTTCCCTGGCAAGCTCGTCGAAAGATTAAGAAGCAGAACAATTGCGATCGACTTGAAAGAGCGGCAATACATCATGTACTGGCTTTTTGCGACCCGAAAACACACGCATTATCAACGCTGTAATCGTTTTGGCCAGATAATTTCTATTCACAATAGATAAACCGTATTTCTCCGATTCCAATAGGCGATGTGTTCCGTGGGGCAGAGCAATTTTTAGTACAGGCGCTAGTCGCCCCGAATATCGGCTGTCGTTGCCCCCTTGGAGATAAAGACACGCGACAGGCCCGGCCGCTTTGCAATTTCCTCGGCGAGATATAGCAACGGACTGCCCGTATAATCCGTTTTATCGGGTGTTGCCGCGAACATGCCTTCGACCAATTCCTCGGGGAACGAGTGCCAGAGCAACAAGTCTTCGTCACTGGCACCGGGAAAGCGTTTTCGCAACCCCGGCAGCGCCGGTTCGGGAGTCGGTGGTGTCAGCGCGATATTCTTCGAGCCATTCTCCACCAGCCTGTCGAGAACATCCGGCTCGACGGGCGATAACAGTTTGCCGTAATAGCCCAAAGCATATTTTTTCATTTCGTCGGGCACCTGCTTATAACGCTCACCGGTCAGAACATTCAGGGTCGCCTGTACACCGACAAATTGAGAGAATGGCGTCACCATGATCGGCCACCCCGTTTCGGCACGGATCCGTCCGCATTCTTCCAGCACCGCGGGGAGTTTCTCAATCAGGCCCGCGGCTTCGAGCTGGCTGACAAGATTGCTCATCACACCGCCCGGAATTTGATGATCGAAACTGGCGGCATCGAAATCCTGGGGTCTGCCCACTGGATGCCCCGTACGCATGGCGACATCCTCAAAATGCTGACTGATTTCCGCCAGCAACGCGTCGTCAACAGCAATGTCATAGCCGTAATGCCGGAGATTTCTTGCTGTGGTCTGGATCGCCGGAGGCGCATTACCATCGGCAATCGGCGCAATGCAGGTGTAGATATTGTCGATACCAAGTTTCGCCGCTTCGATATAGAGAGATTGCCCAAGGCCGGCGAGGTTGTGGGTGTGCAGTCCGAGCGGCACGTCACTCCCGATTTCGGCCTGCAGCGCGGGCACCAGCGTTCGAAGGCGCTCCGGTGTCAGAATGCCGCTTGTATCTTCAATCATCAGCGAATCAACATCGCAACAATCAAGAAATTCTCGAGCTTTGGCGACGTAAAGCGCATCCGTATGCACCGGGCTCTCACTATATATTAGCCAGCCCTGCGTGCGTGCGCCCAAAGCCTTGGCATGTTTCAAGCCGCCTTCCAGGTTTTTTAGGTCGTGCAGCCCGTCGAAGGCAATCAGACTTTCGATGCCGTTCCTGACAAGCAACTCGTACCAGAGCAGATTGATATCGTCAGGCTCAAGATCGAATCGCAACGCGCATTTACTGCGTATGATCGCCTGCCGTTCGGTCTTTTGAAACCGGTCCCGGAAAAGCCGCAAACGATCCCAGGGATTTTCGCCCAGGAACCGAACACAAGTGTCGAAATGGACCGCGCCCATCAACTCAATGACGTCAAAACCCACCTGATCCATGCGGTCCAAGACGGGCAGCATCATGGGTGTCGACATTCGCGTCGCCCAAAGACACTGATGGCCATCCCGCAATGTTGTGTCGACAACCTTCATGCCAGCCATACGCGTATAATCCTCCAGTTTTACGGCCCCATACTACCATGGGCATCGCCCAGCCACTCGCTTTTGTCTTCATGTCTTGACGAACTCTCCAAGGCAGAGAACTATGTACGGACAAATCAATGATGCGAAAAAAACAAAGTGATTGCCGACAACCGGCAGCGCGCACCTGAATTGGACAGAATGGGAGAGGTAAGGATGAAAAAGATTCCTGATTATGTACAGAGCAAGGAAGCAGCGGATTTTATATCCAAACAGACTGAAGAAACGCTCGATACGACAAAGGATTTGGACGTAAAGCTGTCCGGAGTTTCGCGTCGTGACTTTATGCGGATTTCGAGGCAATACGGTACCTATGCGACCTATATCGCTGCAGCCGGTTTGGGCGGCGTTTTCTCCGCTGATGCGCTCGCGGGCTCCGCCGGCAGCGTTTACGAAAAACGCTACAAGATGAAGCCGAAACACAAGATCCGTTACGGCTCCGTCGCCAGTCAGAAACATATGAAAATTATACGCCTCGGCGCCTTTGATTTCGCCCAGGATCTTGAAGAACGCACCGACGGCGAAATTCAAGTTGAAATGCTCATGGGCAATTCAGTCTGTGCCGAGCAGGTCTGCATCCAAAAGACCATGCAAGGCGTTCTCGACATGGGTTCCTCCTCGACCCAGAACGCGTCCAGCGTCGCACCTTGGCTCAACGCTTTGGACTTCCCCTACATGTTCCAGTCTGCGGGACAGCTCTACCACTTCCTCTACAACCCGAAATCCGAAGAACTTTTCCGGAAAACCTACCGCGAAAAGAACCGGATGGAGTTCCTGTATTCGCTCTGCGAAATGCGGCAGCTCTATATGGGCCTGAAGTGGAAAGGCAAAAAGAACATCACCAAGATTGGCGATATCGCCGGCACCAAGAACCGCGTGACGAATACCCAGCTTGGCCGTATCGCCATGCAGCTCATGGATCTGAATCCGGTTCCGGTGGCTTGGGTCGAAACGCTCGATGCCCTCAAGTCCGGCCTGATCGACGGTATGGAGACTTGGACCTCGGCAACCACAGCCTTCAATATGGCGCCCGTGGTTTCGCAATATGTCGGGCTGAAGTTCATCCCCGGCACCGGCCACACGGCGATGAACACCCGAACGCTCGACAAGATCGGCAACAAGTTGCGGGATGAAGTCATGGAATCCGCGTTCCAGGCGCAACGGGTCGTACAATTCTCGAACGAAGCGGCTCTCGCCTTGATCAGCGGCGAAGTGACGAACCCGGGTCCGGAAACAATTTTCGGCAAGTCCGGTACCGTCATGAACTTCTTCGACGACGAAGCCCTCGCGGAATGCGAAGCCCTCGCCAGTCCGAAGAAGGACGAATACGGCCGCTGGCACGAGAAACTCAACAAGATGGGTGGATACAGCGTCTACGACACGATGCTGCCAGTCGCGCGCGAATACGACAAGCATGCCTTGGCGATCGACGTCGAACCGCGGCGTTGGTGGAAGTCGTAATCTAGTTGGCCGGAAAACACAGTTTTCAGGCCCGCTTTATCGTCGGGCCGGGAGGGCATTGTTGTCGCCCTCCCGCGTTCCGTGGGTCGCGGTTCCATATGCATCTTGCCTCGCGGGCATTCGCGATCTGATAACATCGTGATCGCGCCAGGGTTCTGGCCGGTCTTCCGCTATCGTACGTGACAGGTCGGGTCGCGGGAGGGGAAACATGAATCTTGCTTTGGCCATTTATCGGTGGCTGGATGAAAACCTCGAAAAATCCATCGTCATCGTTGCCTATGCCTTCTGTGCCGGCATCGTTGCCGTCGAAGTTTTTCGCCGTTACGTGTTCGATTCTCAAGCTCCCTGGAGCACGTTCGTTCCCTCCTACATGTTTCTATGGCTTACCTGGCTCGGCGCATCCTATTGCGTGAAGCTGCGAAGTCACCTGGTCTTCAACGAAGTCCGGGATCGGATGCCGCGGACCGCTCAATACATCTTTTTGCAGCTCGACTATGTCCTCTACGTCCTATTCGGCACGATCGTCATCTACTGGTCGTTCGACCTCGTGCAACTCCACATGGAAATGGAATCGATCGTCCCCGGGACCGACGATGTCTTGAGTTGGTGGTTCTATAGCGCGACACCGGTCGGCTGGACCCTGTTGCTCTTCCGCGTTGCGCAAAACGCAATACAGGATTTCAACGATTTCAGAAGCGGCGCTCCCATTCGGGTCCATGGCGAAGCGCTAACGGCAGCGGCGGAGACGCCTCATGGCTGATGCAACAATCATTACGCTGCTGACCATTGCCGCCTTCTTCTTCTTTGTCGTCGGCACGCCGCTGATGCTGATTATTGGCCTATGGGTCATCGGCATGCAGCTTATCTTCGACTTCCCGTTGGCCAATGTCGGCAGTTCGAT
This sequence comes from Alphaproteobacteria bacterium, assembly GCA_021774435.1. Classification (GTDB taxonomy): domain Bacteria; phylum Pseudomonadota; class Alphaproteobacteria; order UBA8366. Next base: position 4,257 of record JAJFJB010000032.1, on the reverse strand, counting down.
GTTCGAAGGGCGGAACAGCTTCGCGCGGTTGGCGGCCCCCCTCTTCATTCTCACTGGCGATCTGATCAGCGCTGGCGGTATCGCGCGACGAATGACGGATTTTGCCTTGGCGATCCTGGGCTGGATCCGCGGCGGTCTCGGCATGGCGTCCCTCGCCGCCTGCGGCATGTTCGCGGCCATCAGCGGATCCAACTCTGCCACAACCGCGACCATCGGCTCGATCACCTACCCGACAATGGTGAAACAGGGCTACGATAAGAATTTTTCGGCGGCCACGGCGGCGGCAGGCGGCACCGTCGGTATCATTATCCCGCCCAGCATCCTGTTCATTGTCTATGGCTATCTGATCAGCCTGCCGATTTCAGAGCTGTTCCTGGCCGGCATCGTCCCGGGCATCCTCATGGTCGTTTCGATGATGGCCGCCTGCTGGTGGATGAGCAAACGCAAAGGCTACGGCGAAATCATCGCCTTCGAATTCAAGACGGTGCGCGACACGGCACCGGGTGCCAGCATTGGTTTGGTTGCGATCTTCATCGTCTTGTGGGGCATCTACACGGGCATCTTCTCGCCCACGGAAGCCTCCGCCGTCACGGTGGTGTATTGTCTGCTGGCCGGATTGCTCGTGACCCGCGAAACCAAATGGCGCGCCCTGCCCAGCATTTTCCTGCGCAGCGCCACGATCATTGGCATCATCGTACCGCTGGTCGCCGTGTCGATCATGATGCAGCAGATCCTGGCGGTCATCGGCGCAAAGGAATTCATCGAGGGCGTGCTGGTCGACCTCGGCGGTTACTACACGATCCTGTTCGTCATGATGGGCATGGTTCTGGCAGCGGGTACGATCCTGGAGTCCGTTCCGAATACGATCATCCTGGCGCCGATTCTGGCGCCCATCGCCGCGACGATCGGCGTCGACCCCTTCCACTTCGCCGTGGTGTTCCTGATCGGCGATGCGATCGGGTTCATCACGCCGCCATACGGCCTCAACCTCTATGTCGCATCGGGCATTACCGGACTTCCTTACTTCCAGATCGTCCGGCAAGTCATACCGTACCTGATCTCGTTGCTGGTGATCTGGACGGTTGTCGCGCTCGTGCCCGATCTGTCGACCTGGCTGGTGCAGTTTGCCGGCCTCGGTGGCGCGGGTTCCGTGCAGAACTAACGAAGGTAAAGCATGACGGTAACAATGAACCACCGCACTGAAACGGTGGATGGTCTGGCTTGGCATTGGGTCGAAGCCGGAGACGGCGACCCGGTCGTCTTGCTGCATGGCATTCCGGAAAGCTGGAGCTGCTGGAAACATCAGATTCCAACCTTGGCAACCCAGTTCAAAGTCTACGCCTTCGATTTGAAAGGTTACGGCCTGTCGGATAAGGCCGAAGGCGATTTCACAATGAACAACGTCGCCGCGGAGTTGATCCGCTGCCTCGACCATTTGGGCATCGACCGCTTTCGGCTCGCCGGGCATGATTGGGGCGTTGCCATATCGGATCATGTTTGCGACCAGATACCGGATCGGGTCGAACGCTATATGCGATGCTGTCTGTCGCTGCACAATTATGACCCCCGCAATTCTCTGCACCATATCTGGAACTCACACAATCCGGAGGCCGCCTCACGGCTTATGGAAAAGGCGGAAGCCTATGTCCGCGTGTGGTTCGACAGCTCCTGCAAACCAGGCCTGCGGCCCGACGAAGCGGAAATGGCTGAAATCATCGCCGATTTTGCCCACCCCGGCATTGCCGAAGCCGTGCCGCGCTATTTCCGTGACATCCCGAAAACCCGGCCTGTGGACTATTCAAAATTCACCATGCCTGTCGTCCAGGTCCATGGCGAACACGATCCCCGTCAGCCAGTCGATTATTGCCGCGGCATGGAGGATCATCTTCCCGGTCTCGAAGCGATTTTGGTTCTCGATTCCGGACATTTCGTGACGCGAGAGCGGCCGCTTGAAATGACCCAGGCGCTGATGTGGTTCTTCAATTCGATGCTCGGCTCCGGCCTACCGGTATTCGACCGATCACGTCACTATGGGCTGCCGACCAAACCGGTGAAACCATTGCCGGAAACTTGGGGCGTGAATAGCTTCGCGCGCGATAGCTAACAACGCGCCGTCTTGATTGTCATTGCCGGGGCGTTCAAGATGTATGAATTCGGTTACCGCGCTTAACTCCGGTGGGAACGTTCTCAATGTCGCTTACCTACAAGGATATTTCGGAAATTCTGAAAATCATCGACTCCAGCAACTGCGAGGAGCTGGTGCTTGAAGTGGGCGATACAAAACTTGTGGTTCAGCGCAATGGCGCCGGCGCCAGCACGCCACTCGCGACTGCCGCTGCGCCGGTAGCCGCCGTAGAGCAACCGGAAACGCCAACGGTGACGAAGGCTGAACCTACCGCACCCGCGCTACAAATTTCCGCCAGCACACAAGGCGAGGAAGTCCGGGCGCCGATGGTCGGTACGTTTTACCGTAAGCCATCACCCGCAGAACCGGCCTTCGTCGACGAAGGTCAGACCGTGCGAAAAGGCGATCCGCTCTGCCTCATAGAGGTTATGAAACTCTACACGACGATCGAAGCACCCATCGACGGAGTCGTCGCGGCGATTGGCGCGGAGGATACCGCGCTCGTCGCCCACAATCAGATCCTGTTCGTCATCGAGCCAACCTGAACCGGGTTCCTGTTATTTCATCCCCGTGATGCTGGCGACCTGCGACCGCGGGTCGCGTGGTCCCCACGCATCATGCTCGACCGCAGCGAAAAATTCCTGCACAGCGCGATTGAACGCATCGGGCTCCTCCAGATTACAGGCATGCCCGGTCAGCGGAATCATGACGAGCCCCGACATCGGGATCGTCCGTTTCATCAACAATGCCGGATCGAGACAAGGTTCGTCCTCATCCCCGGTGATGATCAAGGTCGGGACATTCAGCGTCTTCATATCGTCAACGAGATCGTAAAGTGACGGGCGCTCTGCCTGCACACCGCGCATGGTGTTCGCCGACCCTTTGGCGGAGTGCTCCGCCATATTGACCGCAAATTCCTGCCAGCCGCGTGGGTCCTTGTTCTGATACTGCACGCGCGTCGGCCCCAGACTGTACCGCGCGGCGGTTTTTGGCATACCATCTGCTTCGAATGTGTCGGCCGTCGTCAGCGCCTCATCACGAAACTGTGCCCGCTTGTCCGACTCGGCGCCGTAACCGCACCCCCCGACAACCAGCGAGATGGCGCGGCCGGGATGGTGCAAGCCGAAATGGAGCGCGCAAAATCCACCCATGGACAAGCCGACGATATGGGCTTTCTCAATCCCGAGATGATCGAGCACCGCAATCGCATCCGCAACCGCACGCATTTGCGAATAGCTTGAAGGTTCCGGCGGCACATCGGAAGGCGGAAACCCGCGCGCATTATACGTGATGCAACGATACCGGCGGCTGAAATAACGAACCTGCAGCTCCCAGCCGCGAAAGTCATCGGCAAATTCGTGAATGAACAAAACCGGTTCGCCGGTCCCCGTTTCTTCAAAATAGAGTTTGACGCCATCATCGGTCGTTGCGTGCGGCATGATCTTCTCCCTGTAAAACGCGCGACGCCAACATCATAACCGGAAAAAAGACGCAACGGTATCCGCTGTCGTCATGCGAGTTTCAAGACGACTGGCATCATGTTAGGCTTCCCAAAAGCTTGAACTACGCGCGAATTACCCAGGGGGACTTGTTCATGTTTAGCCGCGATAATCTGATTGCCGATTGCAAAGCCGCGTTGAGTAGCGGTGCCGCCGCTCAGGCCGCAATTCGGGATGTCCTGACCGAAGCCGTTTCTAATCCTGCGGCGGTCCTTAAGGATCTCGGGGAACCTGAAAAGGGCGGTGTCATCAAAATCTACGATTCCGAGGACCTCACGATTATCAATGTCGTCTGGAGCCCGTTCATGACGATCCGGCCCCATAATCATGAAATGTGGGCCAATATCGGTATCTATAGTGGCCGCGAGGATAATATTTTCTGGCGCCGCATGCCTGAAAACGAGGGCGGCAAGGTGGAAGCCGCCGGCGCTAAATCACTGGAGACAAAAGAAGCCACGACACTCGGCCGAGACATCATCCATTCCGTAACGAACCCGCTGAACAAATTAACGGGCGCGATTCACATCTATGGCGGCGATTTCTTCCGGGTCGAGCGCAGTGAGTGGGATCCTGAAACCCACCTCGAGCAAGCCTACGACATGCAAGCGAATTTGAAGATGCTCGGAGATACCT
>JAJFJB010000310.1 GCA_021774435.1 Alphaproteobacteria bacterium | reverse complement strand
CTTTGCGCTCGTGTTGTCGATTCCGCTTGGCGTGCTGGCGGCGATGCGGCCGAATACGATTACTGATAGGCTGGCTTTGACAATCGCGTTGATTGGGCAGGCGTTTCCTAGTTTCTTTTTCGCCTTAATTTTGATTCTTGTGTTCGGCGTTAATCTACGTCTGTTACCCATAACGGGCAGCGATACCTGGTTACACTTTATATTGCCATCGATCGCACTTGGCTATTACGCGACGCCGGCGATTATGCGCGTGACTCGCGCCGGCATGTTGGAAGTGCTGGGGTCGGATTATATCCGGACGGCCAAGGCGAAAGGATTGCGCCCTCCGATCGTCCTTTTCAAGCACGCACTTCGCAACGCGATTATTCCCGTGGTTTCGCTGTCGGCGGTGCAGCTTGGTTTCATGTTGGGCGGTTCGATTGTCATTGAACATATTTTTTCGTTGCACGGCATCGGTCGCCTTGCTTGGCAGTCAATTCAACGCTCGGACTTCGAAATGATGCAGGCGATTGTTTTGACCGTCGCATGCTTCTACATCGTCTTGACGTTCCTCGCGGATGTTCTTAACGCGTTCCTCGACCCGAAAATTCGCGTTCACTAGGGAGCCTCTGTCCATGTCCATCAGCACATCGCCCGACAAGCTGCCCAGCGTCGATGAAATTCTCGAGCCGTCGCCGGCCGCGCAGCTGCGCCGGCGTGCCTTCAGGCATTATGGATTTATCATCGGTGGGTGCGTTCTGGCATTCATCGTTTTGATGGCGCTGACCGCGCCGATCTTGGCGCCCTACGACCCCTACGACCAAGAGCTTACGGAGCGTTTCATCCCGCCGATTTGGCATGCGAAAGGCGATTGGGCACATCCGTTGGGTACCGATTATTATGGCCGCGACTATCTGTCCCGCACCATGTATGGCGCGCAGGTCTCGTTGATGATCGGATTCACGGTAATGCTGATATCTGGCGTGATTGGCACTGCGATGGGGGTCGCCGCAGGTTATTTCGGCGGCAGGGTAGATATGGTAATTACCTTCATCATCACGACACGATTGGCGATGCCGGTAATTCTTGTTGCGCTTGTTGTAGTGGCGCTTATCGGTGGCTCAATGGAAGTTGTCATATTGGTACTGGGATTCCTGATATGGGACCGCTTCGCCGTGGTCATGCGAAGTACCACCCAGCAGATTCGAAATTTGGATTATATTGCCGCGGCGGAAGCTGCCGGTTGTTCTGTGTTCCGGTTGCTGCTGACGGAAGTTTTGCCGAACGTTGTTAATGTGTTGATCGTTGTGGCCACACTGGAAGTTGCGCACGCCGTATTGTTGGAGGCGGCGTTGTCATTCCTCGGGCTCGGTGTGCAACCGCCAACGCCCTCTTGGGGATTGATGATTTCAGAAGGCAAGGGCCATATGTTCTTCAAGCCCTGGGTCATCTCGATTCCCGGATTTGCGTTATTTGCCCTCGTGCTGTGTATCAATCTGCTGGGTGACGGCATTCGCGACATTACCGCGCCGGAGAATCGAAATTGAGTGTACTGCTTGAGGTCGAAGACCTCGTCATCGATATACCGGTGCCGTCCGGCATGCTGCATCCCGTGCGCGGTATTAGCTTCCACGTGGATGCTGGCGAAACGCTTGGCATCGTCGGCGAATCCGGGTGCGGCAAGTCGCTGACGTCGCTCGCGGTGATGGGGCTCTTGCCGGGTTCCGCGACGCGAACGGCGGAACGGCTCGACCTTGATGGACAATCGTTGCTTCCCCTTTCCGAGGCTGAATTGTCGGATTTGCGGGGCTTCCGGATGTCAATGATTTTCCAGGATCCGATGACATCACTGAACCCGAGCTACAGCATCGGCAATCAGCTTGAGGAAGTGATGATGCGCCATCGTGGCGTCCCGCGCCGGGAAGCCACCGACCGCGCGGTGTTCCTGCTTGAAAAGGTCGGAATCTCGGCTGCCGCAAGCCGTCTCGGCCAGTACCCGCACCAGCTCTCAGGGGGGTTGCGCCAGCGTGTCATGATCGCGATGGCGCTGATGTGCGAGCCAAAGCTGCTAATCGCCGATGAACCGACGACCGCACTGGATGTCACAATTCAAGCGCAAATCCTCCTGCTGATACAAAGCATACAAAAGGAATTTTCCATCGGCGTGATCTTGATTACCCACGATCTCGGCGTTGTCGCACGGACCGCTGACCGGGTCGCCGTTATGTATGCGGGGGAGATCGTGGAAACGGGTACGGCAACGGAAATTTTCGAAAAGCCGCTGCACCCCTATACACAAGGACTGATCGACTGCATCCCAATTCCCGGCAAAACCAAACCGGGCGAACATTTGGGATCGATTCCAGGCATTGTACCGACCTTGGTCGGTGATCTGCAGGGCTGTGCGTTCGCGGATCGCTGCCCGCATGTCCGCGATATATGTCGTCATGATGTTAGCGAGAACCGGCTGGGTGCGGGGCGGCAATTCCGGTGCGTCCTTCCCGCGGATTTGAACGCCCGGGCGACAGTGGAAGCCGCGGAATGACAACGATATTCGAGGCACGCGACGTCCGAAAGACCTTCACGATCAGCCAGGGCCTTTTTAAACCGAAAAAGCCGCTCCATGCGGTAAACGGGGTATCGTTTAAGCTGGAGAAAGGCTCCGTGCTCGGACTTGTCGGCGAATCAGGATGTGGCAAGACGACAATGGCACGGATGCTGCTCGGGCTCGAAAAACCGACATCGGGTGACATCCTGATTGATGGCGAGCCGTTGACGGGGCTGGACCGGATCGCGGTCGCGCGGCGTGTTCAGCCCATCTTCCAAGATCCCTATTCGTCGCTCAATCCCCGCAAATCTATCGGCTCGATTATTAACCTGCCGCTGCGAATTCATAAGGTTGGCGATCCGGACATGTGGAAGCGCCGTGCAGAGGAAATGATGGAACTCGTCGGCTTGCCGCGCCGGCTTTACAACAACTATCCAAGTCAGCTTTCGGGCGGACAGCGGCAACGCATCGCGATCGCCCGGGCTTTGATTATGAAGCCGGAAGTTGTGATCTGCGATGAGCCGACGTCGGCACTCGACGTTTCGGTTCAAGCGCAGATCCTCAATCTGTTACTGGATCTGCAGCAGGAATTGGGCCTGACCTATGTGGTCATCAGCCATAATTTGGCGGTGGTCGAACATATCGCGAAGCGGGTTGCGGTTATGTATCTCGGTCGGGTCGTCGAGGAATCGGACTCGCAGGCGCTGTTCAAAAATCCACAGCACCCTTACACCAAGGCGTTGCTGGGCTCCGTCTTGACGCCAGACCCCTCTTTGGAAGTGCCGGACACCCATCTGGGCGCGACGTTTCCCAATCCCGTCAACCCGCCATCCGGTTGCACGTTCCATCCCCGCTGCGTTGACGTCATGCCGGTGTGCAGCCAGACCGCGCCAATGCCGACCATGGTCAATGAGGCTTGCGTAGAGTGCCATCTTTATCGCGAGGCGGAGCGCGCCGCGTCATGACCCGCGAAGCGGCTGTCGCGGGTGCGCTCGCGTGTTTTGACGACGGCCTGTATCTCGATATCCTGCGCCGTCGTGTAGCGGTCCCCACGGAAAGCCAGAATCCGGAGCGTCTACCGGACTTGCGCCGCTACCTTGATGAGGAAATAGGGCCCGCGTTCGAGGCGATGGGCCATAGCTTCACGATCTTTGAAAACCCCGTGGCTGGCGGTGGGCCGGTTCTGTTGGCCGAACGTATCGAAGACCCGGCCCTGCCGACCGTTCTCGGTTACGGACACGGCGACGTCATTTTGGGCTATGCGGATCAGTGGTATGAGGGGCTCGATCCCTGGGTCACCACACAGCGTGGTGACCGGCTCTATGGTCGCGGTACGGCTGACAACAAGGGTCAACATACGCTGAACATGTGCGCGATGGCGGCGGCGCTGGAGGCGCGTGGCACGCTCGGTTTCAACTCCAAATTCATGGTCGAGACGGGTGAGGAAAACGGTTCGGCTGGATTGGCGGAGGTCGTAGAGGCGAATCTTGACGCCTTTTCTGCAGACGTCTTCATCGCGTCCGATGGACCGCGCGTCTCACCGGACCGGCCGACGATCTTTCTCGGCGCGCGCGGTGCCAAGAATTTTGACCTGGTTGTTGACTTGCGGGAGGGCGGCCATCATTCCGGCAATTGGGGTGGGCTGCTGTCCAACCCTGGCGTAATTCTCGCGCATGCCTTGGCGACGATCGTCTCCGAGACGGGAAAGATCCAGATTCCGGAATGGCTCCCGGAACCAATGTCCAATTCGACCAGGGCTTCGCTCGCGGATATTACGGTTGAGGCGGGGGAGAACGCGCCGGAAATTGACGCTGGCTGGGGTGAACCCGATCTCGCGCCGGCCCAGCAGGTTTATGGTTGGAACAGTTTCGATGTGTTGGCCTTCAAGACCGGCAATCCGGAAAATCCGGTGAATGCTATTCCGGCGCGTGCACATGCGCATTGCCAGATCCGTTTCATTCAGGGTTCGAAGCCGGATGAGTTTCTGCCCGCGCTACGGCGACATCTCGATGCGAATGGGTTTTCAATGGTGGAAATAGCGCCGCCACCGCCCGGCAACGCCATCAACTTCATCGCCACACGGACGGAGCCTGACAACGCGTGGGTCCGCTGGGCAGACGCTGCGATCGAACGTACCTCGGGCCAGCAGACAGCGGTCCTACCGCAGCTTGGCGGTTCGATTTGCAACGATATTTTTTCCGACACGCTGGGACTGCCGACGATCTGGATTCCCCATTCCTACGCGGCATGCTCGCAGCACGCGCCAAACGAGCATATCTTGTTGAGCGAGGCACGCGATGCGATACAATTGATGGCGGGCCTCTATTGGGATTTGGGTGAACCCGGCACACCGGGCAAAAAATAGAGAGCAATCATATGAGCCGAAGCGACGCGATCGCGAAGATCGAAACCTATTTCGACGACGGCGGATTCATCGCCGATTTGACCCGCCGGGTCGCCATTCCCACCGAAAGCCAGAACCCGGAACGGATGAGCGTTCTGTATAGCTATCTAACCGATGAGATGCAGCCGCTGTTCGAGAAGATGGGATATCGCTGCCAGATTCTCGAAAATCCAAGGGAGGGTGCGGGGCCGTTTCTGTTGGCCGAGCGGCATGAGGGCGACGATCTGCCCACCGTATTGACCTATGGGCATGGCGACGTGGTGCTGGGCTATGACGATCAATGGCGCGAAGGCCTGTCGCCCTGGACGTTGACGCAGGAAGGCGACCGGCTCTATGGACGCGGCACCGCCGACAATAAGGGCCAGCATACGATTAATATCGCAGCCCTGCAGACGGTACTGGAAACGCGCGGGTCGCTTGGCTTCAATTCGAAGCTTCTGATCGAAACCGGTGAGGAAACCAGTTCGCCAGGTCTGAAGCAGCTCTGCGAAGAAAACAAGGAACTGTTCGCCGCGGACGTTCTGATCTGCTCCGACGGCCCCCGGCTCAGTCCTCAGCGGCCGACGATCTTCCTCGGCGCGCGTGGCGCGTATAATTTCGAGCTTGATGTGGATTTGCGCGAGGGCGGGCATCATTCCGGCAATTGGGGCGGCTTGTTGTCTAATCCTGGCGTTATCCTGGCGCATGCGATTGCCAGCATCACCAGCGCGACGGGCGAGCTCTATATTCCCGAGTGGCGGCCGCCGAGTATCCCGGATTCGGTGCGCAACGCGGTGCATAATCTCGTCATCGATGGCGGTGAAAACGCACCGGAGATCGATCCGGACTGGGGCGAGCCGGGCCTGACCGGCGCGGAGAAAGTTTTTGCCTGGAACAGTTTCGAAGTGCTGGCCTTCAAAACGGGCAATCCTGAAAACCCTGTTAACGCCATTCCACCGCGGGCAACGGCAACGTGTCAGGTCCGGTTCACTGTTGGCGTCGATCCGGAAGAATTCATTCCCGCACTGCGCCGTCATTTGGGTGCGCGCGGTTTCGGCATGGTACAGGCAACGCCCGCGAAGAAGGGTTATATGATGGCGACGCGGCTCGACCCGGATAATGCCTGGGTGCAATGGGCTGTCGCGTCAATCCAGTCCACGACCGGCAAGGAACCGGCGGTACTGCCGAGCCTTGGCGGATCGTTGCCGAACGATGTGTTTGCGGATGTGCTCGGCATGCCGACGGTTTGGGTGCCGCATTCCTACGCGTCCTGTTCCCAGCATGCGCCAAACGAACATATGCTGGCCCCCGTCGCGCGGGAGGGGCTGCAATTGATGACCGGTCTGTTTTGGGACCTCGGTGAAACGCCACCGGTCTGGAGAACCGCGGCATGACAGAACCCTGCGACCTGACCGCTGTCGATGCGCGACGGATGATCGGCGATAAACGCCTGTCGCCGGTCGAGTTGTTGGAATCCTGTATCGCTCGGATCGAAACTGTGAACCCCGCCGTCAACGCCGTGGTGACGACGGCTTATGACCGCGCCCGCGATGAGGCAAAAGCCGCCGAGGAAGCCGTAATGCACGGCGACGACCTTCCGCCGCTGCATGGTTTACCCGTTGGTATCAAGGACCTTGACGATACAGAAGGCATCCGAACAACCTACGGGTCGATGTTGTATAAGGACAATGTTCCCGAGGAAGACGAACAGGTCGTTGCGGCGGCACGCCATGCCGGTGGGATTATACTCGGGAAGACCAACACGCCGGAATTCGGCGCCGGCGGCAATACCAACAATGCGCTGTTCGGACCGACGCGCAATCCGTTCAACACCGACCTTACCTGTGGTGGCTCGTCCGGCGGGTCCGGCGTGGCGCTCGCGACCGGCATGGCGCCGCTTTGCCAAGGGTCGGACACCGGTGGCAGCCTGCGGCTACCGGCGACCTTCAACGGTGTCGTCGCACACCGTCCCAGTCCGGGAGTGGTGCCGGCGGGGTGCCGCGATGTCGCCTATACGACCTACCAGACACAGGGACCGATGGCACGCACGGTGGCTGACGCGTCGCTGTTCCTGACGGCCCTGGCTGAGCGCAGTGCGGTCGACCCGATGTCATTCCCGCTTGATCCCCTGCAGTTCCTGACTTTGCAAGAAGTAGACCTTGGCACGTTGCGGGTCGCGATCTCCGAGGATCTCGGGTGCGCGCCGACGGCCCAGTCGGTGCGCCGGGTCTTTCGGGACCGGGTGGCGCTATTCCAATCCGCGTTCGCCGGGTGCGAGGACAAAGATCCGGAATTCGACGGCATTCTCGATGTCTTCTGGCTCCTGCGCGGCATCTACATGCTCGCCAAACACAATGAGCGTTTCGACCGCTATGGCCCTGAACTGAACCCCAATGTCCGCAGCAATTACGAAGCGGCGCTGAAGATGGACATGAAGGATGTCGGCTGGGCGGCGAAGCAGCAGCTCGTCCTGTATCAGAATTTCCAGAAATGGTTCGAGGATTATGACGTGCTGATCTGTCCCGGTGTGACGGTGACGCCGTTTCCCTTCGATCAGCTCTATCCGACTGAAATTGACGGCGCGCCGATGGAAAATTATGTGCATTGGGCGGGTCTGACCTCGTCTCTCACGGTCATGGGCAATCCCGTTGTGGCGTTACCCTGCGGATTCGATGAAGGCGGGACGCCGTTCGGCATTCAGGTAATTGGCAAGCCGTATCAGGATCGTTTCGTACTCGGTGTTGCGCACGCGCTGGAACAAATCTTCAACGCCAACCCAACCCTTGCCCGGCCGGTGCCCGATATCGCGGCACTTTCGGCCTGAGCCACAACTGCTTTATCCATCGGGAGACTAATTATGACCGAACCGTGCGATCTGACGGCGACCGAAGCACGCAGCCTCATTGGCGATAAAAAACTCTCGCCCGTGGAACTGCTGGACTCCTGCATTGGGCGGATAGAAGCCGTGAACCCGGCGGTCAATGCAATTTGCGGGACGGGCTTCGATCGTGCCCGAGGCGAGGCGAAAGAAGCGGAGGCCGCTGTCATGCGCGGCGACGCGTTGGGCCTACTGCATGGGCTGCCGCTTGGCGTGAAGGATCTGCTCGATACTGAAGGCCTCCTGACGACGCATGGCTCGCCGCTGTTCAAGGACCATGTTCCCGATGCGGATCACAGTTTCGTTGCCGCGTTGCGCAAGGCAGGCGCAATCGTGTTCTGCAAAACCAACACACCGGAGTTCGGGGCGGGCGCCAACACGACCAATCCGGTTTGGGGTGCGACGGGTAACCCGTTTGATCCGAAGCGGATTTGTGGTGGATCTTCGGGTGGTTCGGCGGTGGCTCTGGCAACGAATATGATGCCGATTGCGACAGGGTCCGATTCGGGCGGCAGTCTTCGGATTCCGGCCGCTTATTGCGGCGTCGTCGCGCATCGCAGTACGCCGGGTATTGTGCCGAACGAAAAGCACAGTTTCGGTTATACGACGTTCAGCGTGCTTGGGCCGATGGCGCGCAATGTCGAGGACATGACCATGATGTATTCGCCACTTGTCCGGCATGATCCGATTGACCCGCTCTCCGCCCCTAAAGATCCCCGCGACTATACGTCGATCGACCCGGTCGATCTCAGCACGCTTAAGGTGGCGGTGTCCGAGGATCTTGGCTTTGCGCCCGTCGATAACGGCATTCGCGCAACCTTCCGCGAGCGCGTGAAAATTTTCAGTCCGGCCTTCAAGGAATGTATCGAGCAGGACCCGGACCTTGGCACCGTGGACCGCACGAACTGGATCTTGCGTAGTCAGATATTTCTCGCAAACCACCGCAACAACTATTTGAACAACCGCGACGAACTGGGCCCGAATGTGCGTTCCAATTACGAGGCCGGTCTGGAAATGAAAGCGGATGAGATTGCCTGGGCCTATCAGGAACAGACCAATCTCTATCGCCATATGGAAACGTTCTTCGACGATGTTGATATTCTGATCGCACCGACAGTGCCGGTCCCGCCGTTTCCGACCGAACAGTTATACTGCGATGAAATCAACGGGCAGAAGCTGGATAACTATATCATCTGGCTCTCGCTTACCTATGGGCTGACGATCCCGGGCAATCCGGTCACGGCTATTCCCTGTGGCTTGGAGCCAACAGGGACGCCCTTTGGATTGCAGATATGCGGCAAGCATTATGACGACCGTTTCGTCATCGGTGTGGCGAAATCGCTCGAACGGCTCTTTGAAACCGACCCGCGGACAGCGCGCCCACTTCCCGACATCAAAGGCCTATCCAAGTGACCTACAGTGTCCTGACCGGGCAGATCATGCATGAGACGAATACATTCAGTCGTCTCCCAACCGATCTTGATGCCTACAGGGCACGTTATCTCTATTACGGCGATGAGGTTGCGGAAAAACTGGACGGCACGCGCACGGAAATGGGAGGAATTCTTGCGAGCGCCGAAAACTTTGGCTGGAATTTGATCCATCCGATTGCCGCGAACGCCACGCCGTCCGGAAAAGTAACGGCCGGTGCGTGGTCGGAATTGAAAGGGGCAATCATTGGCGCCGCCGAAGGCCAGATCGACGGAGTCTATCTCGCGTTACACGGTGCCATGGTAACGGAAACAACGGATGATGCCGAAGGCGAACTGCTTGCTGAGTTGAGAACGCTGCTTGGTCCCAATATCCCGATTATTGCGACGCTCGATCTGCATGCCAACGTGACCGACCGCATGGCGGCCAGTGCGAATTCTCTGATCGCGTATCGGACCTATCCTCATATCGATCAATTTGAACGTGCCCAGCAGGCGGCAGTCCTGTTGAAGAAAGCCATGGATAGAGAGATTGCGCCAGAGGCTCTGGTTGTGCGGGGGCCAATGTTGACCGGGGCTAATCATGGACGGACGCAATCGGGTCCCATGGTCGATTTGCTCGCCCAGGCGGCGGAGTATGAAAAAGAACCTGGTATTCATGTCGTCAGCATCCAGGCCGGTTTCGTGCCCGCCGATATCGAACAGGCCGGGCCGACTGTCGTGGTCACGACCGACGGTGAGTTATCAAGGGCCCGAGAGATCGCAGATGCGCTCTATGAGAAGATTTGGGAAACCCGGCATGTCACGACGAATGTGCTCCTGACGCCGGAGGAGGCGGTACGGATAATCGCTGAAGCGGGACCATCGGACAAGCCGTTTGTGGTTGCCGATTTAAGCGACAATCCCGGCGGCGGCGGTTATGGCGACGCGCCCGGATTGCTTCGCGCGATGATCGATGCCGGTATTGAGAACGCGACCTTCGCCATGCTGACCGACCCTGAAGCCGTGGCCGCGGGATATGCGGCCGGCGAAGGCGCGGAAATCGATTTGGCCTTGGGCGGTAAAGTCGACCCGTCGCTCGGCGCGCCGGTACAAACGCGCGGTACGGTATTGCGCTTTTGGGACGGCAATTTTGTCTGCGACGGTCCGATGTGGAAAGGTGCGGCGCAGTCGATGGGACGGTCCATGGTGTTCCGCGTCGACGGTATCGATATCATCGTGACGACCAACCGGGCGCAGGTAACGGACCATCAAACGTTTGTGAGTTGCGGCATCGACCCGAACGAAAAATCCGTTATCGCGGTAAAGTCCGCGCATCACTTTCGGGCTGCGTTTGAGCCGATTTCCCGCGCGGTTCTGATTGTCGATTCGGGGGCGCTGGTGTCGCCCGACTTCAGCCGCCGCACCTATACGAAACTACGCCGGCCGATTTGGCCGCTTGACATGGACTGAAGCGTTTTCGTATGTGCGCACCGAACTATCGTTAATTTCCCGGAGCAGTTTTCATGGGCAAGCGCGTCCTCAGCGCCTCGATCAAGCACGAGACCAATACATTCAGCAAATTGCTGACCGGCCTCGACGCCTATCGGGCCCGTGCGCTTTTCATTGGTGACGAGATCGCGCCTGTCTATCGCGATACGAACACGGAGATGGCGGCGCATTTCGATGCGGCCGACAAATATGGCTGGGAGCTCGTCAGCCCCATTGCGGCAAGTGCAACGCCGTCAGGCAAGGTCACGCGCGAAGCGTGGGAGTATTTGAGTGGTGAGTTGCTTGCCGCGCTTAACGGCTCCTTTGACGGCATCTTGTTGGCGCTGCATGGCGCGATGGTGACGGAGGTCGACGAGGACGGCGAAGGTGCATTGCTTGAGGCGATCCGTAAGAAGGCAGGGCCGGACGTGCCGATCTGCGTTTCGCTCGATCTGCACGCGAATGTTACCGAACAGATGGCGCAACATGCCAATGGGCTCTTCAGTTTCCGGACCTATCCGCATATCGATACCCGCGATACCGCTGCGCGCGCGGCGGAAGCCTTGCAGGCGGCAATGACGGGGCGTACGGCGCCGCATTGCATCGTTGCGCGCAGGCCGCAAATCGACGGCGCCAATCATGGCCGCAGCCAGGACGGACCGATGATCGATTTGCTACGCCGCTGCCGGGAACATGGCAAGGAAGCAGGCATCGTCGATGTTAGTGTCAATGGCGGTTTTCCCTGGGCGGATATCGAATGGGCCGGACCGTCCGTGACAGTGACTTACGATAGCAAAAAAGCGGGAATGGCTGAACAGGCGCATGACATCGCCGAAGCGATGATGGACACGGTTTGGGACGAACGCGCAAACGTGACGATTAAACATTTACAGGTGAGCGATGCGATGGACCGGGTCAAGGCAGCCGGTTCCGGCGATAAGCCGATTGTGCTGGCGGATTTTAGCGACAACCCCGGCGGTGGCAGTTATGGCGATAATCCCACGCTGCTCGCCGGTATGATTGAAGCGGATTTGCAGGACGCGGTTTTCGGCACGATTTCCGATCCCGAGGCGGTCATCGATTGCCAGCGCGCCGGCGTTCGCGGCACCGTTAAAATTCCGCTCGGAGGAAAAATCGATCCGGATTTCGTGCCACCGCTCATGGTGAACGGCGAGGTTGTGGCGATATCCGAGGGTGGCTTTACCTACGAAGGGCCGATGTCCACCGGAATGCGCAATTCGATGGGGCCGACGGCAATCCTTCGTATTGGCGGCATCGACGTGATCATCACGACGGCCCGTTTGCAGGTGCTTGATCTGGCGATCTTCCGTTCGCAGGGCATTGACCCCGAGAACAAGGCCATTGTCGCGGTCAAGTCGGCGCATCATTTCCGGGGTGCCTTTGGGCCGATTGCCCGTGAAATCATGCTTGTCGACGCGCTCGGTCTGGCGACGCCAAGTTTGAAGAGCCTCAACTATGTCAACGTCCGCCGCCCGGTTTGGCCGCTGGATATGGACTAACCGACATTCATCACCATTTTGTTATGGCGTGTTGAAAAGACCTTCGGCGCGCCCTCGGTTAGTTTGATATTCGAACGACAAGGGTATCGCGATGCGCCTTTTTGCCAATATGATTTTTCTTCTCGCATTCTGTCTTGCCTTGCCGGCGGCGGCACGGCCGTCGCACATGCCAGTCCCGCGTCCCGCACCGGACTGGATTATTTCAGAATGGCTCAACGGGAATGCGAAGACGCTTAAAGATCTTCGGGGCAAGGTCGTCATCGTGGATTTCTTTCAGCTTTGGTGTCCGGGCTGTAATGCGTTTTCGATACCGCTCCTAAAGCAATGGGAACAGACCTTTGCGCCCGAAATTAAGGCGGGAAAGCTGACGGTTATCAGCATCCACACGGTCTTCGAAGGGCATGATTATCAAAACCCGGATAAGCTGAAGAAGTTCCTGAAGCGCAAGAGGATTCATCATCTGGTTGGGATCGACCGCCATGCGGTGGGTGACCGGGTGCCACAGACGATGCGCCTTTTCGGAACCCGAGGCACGCCGGAGATGGCCTTCATTGACCAGAATGGCGTCATCCGGTTTCAGGAGTTCGGCGGCTTCAATGTCGAACGCGCAGAAAGACTGCTTCGGAAATTGTTAGTGGCTCCCGCGGCTTCTGACCGTTCGTCCCGCCTTCGACGCCAGCTCGGAGCCCGCAAATAGGTCCGGATAATGATTATGAATTGGCAGTTCTGAAGCGGCTGATTTTGAGTCGCCAACAACTGCGCGGCGGTCGTGAACCGAATTTATGCGGCGATAAACAATAAAATCAGGGGCATAAAAGGATTATATTATTCTAATATAAATTGCGATAATATCCTCAATTCGAATTTGCTCGGTGTTTTTCTTTTGTAGCGGAGTAATGCTGATGACGAGGAAATGGGTCGTAATTTCTTCAGTTCTCTGGTTGAGCTTTACGTTGACGAGTAGTCAGGCATTGGGAACTGCTGCGTGTCCTTTTCACGAGTGGATTGACTACCGCGGAATCGAAGTTAAGAAACACTCGGTGCGCTCGGCATATTATTATGTCACGTCCCATAAGGCCGTTGACGCAGACGGCGCCCCGAATGCCTATCATTCCGCGGACGTGGGCAAGCCGTGCGCGCCTGCAGGCATTGGATTGGATTGCCCTGCGAATGCCGGGTATCCAAATGCATCTTGGTGGCGAAATGTATTGGTTCCGGACCCCGACGACGAGTCCGTAGCGTACATTCAAGAGAATGGCGCATTCAAGGGTTACTTCGTTTCGAAAACCGCTTTGTCAGCGCGCGGCAAAAGTGAAACCGATCCCGTCCGCTATGTAGATGCGCGGAATTTTCCTTATGTCGTATTTCCGGGAAAATTTTATCAAACGAAAGGAACCGGTCTTCTTGGTGATTTGGGAATTGCCTATCATCTAAAATCTGGTAAGCGGGTACCATTCATTGTCGCGGACATTGGCCCGCGAAATGCCCAATTGGGTGAAGCATCGATCGCCTTGTTTGCGCGATTCGGTGGTCGCTCTCCTAATCCCCGTACGGGTGAGGGAATTCCCGAAGGCAAGGTCTTGTATCTGTTCTTTCCCTACTCGAAGCGAGCCCGCTCGGTGAGTTGGCCGATAACGAACAATGAAATTGAATTGCAGGCGGCCGCATTGTTGGACGCGGTGGGTGGTGACACTATCTTTGAGAATTGTCGCTAACGGTAATTGGATGATGGAATCAAATCCATCAAATTGGCCCAAACGCATTGCACGTTGAAGGCCATGAGGAATTTAGGCATCGTTGCTAGATATACATATCCCGCAAATTATAATCCTTCACCACGGACCGCCGAGTGACCTCATTCCAGCGGTTTTCTTCGGTTTCGCCCGCGAGCGGTTGATAAGTGTAGGTCTGCTCATCCGGGAAGCGCTGGCGACGTGCGTCGATGCCGATCGCGATCATCCGGCTGCGTTCATGGATATGGTCGTCGTCGAAGGTGACGACGCGGCCGTCGAGATGCTCGACGGTCATGTCTTGCACCCGGTTGCGCGGAAAGAAGCCCGCATTCAACGTGACGCGACGTTGGTTGGATGTGTTGGCAAAGGAACCGTGCACAACCTGCCGGTTCAGGATAAAGGCGTCGCCGGACTCGCATAAGAGCGGGATGGCGCCGTCGATCCGATCCGAGCCTGCATCTTTCATCATTTGGCGGATATCGACTCTGCCAAGCTTATGGCTGCCGGGAAGAATCCACACGCAATTTGCGGCGGTGCTCGGGTAAAGCTGCGTCATGAAATTGAAGCCATGCGCGCCATGGTCCCAATCGGCACTGTCCCAATGCGTCGTGCCGTCCTGATGCCAGGCGACTGACGGACCCAAGCCGGGTTCCTTGATAAAGGTGACTTCGTTGTAGGGTACGAAATCTGGACCAAGCACGGCTTCCGCCACGCTCAACAGTCCCGGGTGTCCATAGAGACGCAATGTCGGATCCATTAGCTGCAAATTGCCGTGCAGATTCTGAACCGTGTAGGCTGGGCCATCTTTGGGGGGCGTCGCTTCGTGCATTTTTGCCGGGTGCCGTCCTTTGTTTTTCGTCGTGCCGCCTAGCGGATCACTCAACGGTTTTGCAAAGCGGTAGGGTGGGCGGCCGAATTCGCCGCCGTATGCTGGACGGCCTTTGGCGTCGCGTTCGCTCTTTGGATCTGTCGGCGCGACCTCCAGCATTCGTTCTACATCTGCCCGGAGTTCAGACAACTCCGACTCGTCGACGACATTCTCGAAAACGTAGAATCCGTGCTCCCAATATGCATCGAGGATGGCGGGGTCGAGTTTGCCATCTGCATCGCGCTTGATCGGTCCGCGATTGCCCAATGCCAGCGCACGCGCTGTGCCTTCTTGGATATAGTCTGCCATGGCTTGGGCATGCTCATCCGCTGATAAGGCACGGTCTTGGGTCGGAACAGGCATCGGAACTCCGTTGAATCGTTCTTATGATCGGCCAATTCTGTTCATTTGGCCGAGTTTGGCAAGTCGAGGGGTAGCAGACAGTCGCACTTAATTTTGGGTTTCGGCTTGCGCGGTGATTTCGTGGAACGCTAAAATTAAACCCAAGATTAAAATTCCAACCCCCTCAATCGCGGCGATGCGCTGAGGTTCGAGCGAAACGCAACGGCGTAATTTGCTCGTTTCTTATGTTTATCAATGCCTTAGAGTCGGGTGCATTTCAGGAGAGGGCTGCAGATGAACGAGATCAAGAAGCCGTATAAATGGGTCGGAACCAACCAAATTCGTCCGGACGGTGTGCCGAAAGTCACCGGTCTGGCCAAATTCGGCAACGACTATAGTCTACCGGGCACGCTATACGGTAAAATCCTTCGCAGCCCGCACGCGCATGCGCGTATCAATTCCATCGATACCAGCAAGGCCGAGGCACTGCCGGGCGTCAAGGCTGTGATGACCGCGGACGACTTGCCGGAGCAGCCTTTCGCTTATGTTGGCGCGGCCCGGGTTCAAATTAATATGTGGCATATCTCGCGCAATGTTATGGCCCGTGAGAAGGCGCTTTATGAAGGGCATGCGGTTGCAGCCGTCGCTGCGATCAACCCCGCTGTCGCGGCAGAGGCCTGCAAGCTGATCAAAGTTGATTACGAGGTACTACCACATGTTATTGACGTGGAGGCGGCGGCGGCGGAAGACGCGCCTCTTCTGTTCGAGGACATGATGACGCGCGATGTCGAGCCCGCACCGACGAAACCGTCGAATATTGCCAAGGTCGTTGGATTTGAGATCGGTGATATCGAAGATGGGTTTGCAGGCGCGGATGAGGTCGTAGAGAAGGAATTCCGCACTGCGGCCGTGCACCAAGGTTATATCGAACCGCACGCTACCCTGGCGCACAGCGATGCCGACGGCCAGACCGAGATCTGGAGCGCCAGTCAGGGTCATTTCCAAATTCGCAACTGGGTTTCGAAAATTTGCGGCATTCCGCTGGGCGACATCAAGGTCAACCCGGCGGAAATCGGTGGCGGCTTCGGCGGCAAGACCGTGGTCTATGTCGAGCCCGTTGCGGTTGTTCTGTCCCGCAAAACCGGCCATCCCGTGCGTGTGAATATGAGCCGCGAAGAGGTGTTCAAGGCCAGCGGCCCAACGTCCGGCGCCTATATGAAGATCAAGCTCGGCGCCAAAAAGGACGGTACGATTACCGCAGCGCAGGGCGAGTATTACTACCAGGCTGGTGCCTTCCCGGGTTCGCCGGTGATGAATGGCTGCCTCTGCTCCTTCGCCATGTACAACATCGCCAACCAGAAGACGACGGGCTACGACGTGGTGTCCAATCGGCCCAAAGCGGCAGCCTATCGTGCGCCGGGCTCGCCGATTTCCAACTTTGCGGTGGAAAGCACGTTGGACATTCTGGCCAAGAAGATCAGCATGGAACCGGCCGAGTTCCGCCTGAAGAACGCGATTCATACAGGCGATCCGATGGTCGCGGGCAATTCGATGTCCCATGAAGGCTATAGTGAAACGGTCGAAGCGATCCTGAACCATCCGGACTACAAGAAGCCGCTCGGCCCGAATCAGGGTCGCGGCATGGCGTCCGGATACTGGTTCAACGGCGCGGGGGAGTCGGGTGCGACTGTCTTTCTCAATGCCGACGGGACGGTCAGCGTCGCCACGGGCAGCCCGGATATCGGCGGCTCCCGCGCGTCGATGGCGATAATGGCGGCCGAGACACTGGGCGTTTCTTATGACCGAGTCCGCGCTACGGTGAACGATACGACCTCTGTGCCCTACACGCATGTCACCGGTGGCTCGCGCGTGACGTACGCCAGTGGTATGGCGGTGGTCAATGCCTGTAACAAGGTGATCACCGAACTGCGCGGCCGCGCGGCGAAGATTTGGGACGTCGATGTCGATGGTGTTGATTGGGAGGACGGCCATGCCAAGCCGGCCAGTTCCAATGTCGGTGAGTTCGAACCGCTGTCTCTTGACGAATTGGCGGCGAAGGCGAACGCAACGGGGGGGCCGATTGGAACCTCCGAGGCGCTCAGCGCCGGTGGACAGGCGCCGGGCTTCTCTTCGGCTTTCTGTGATGTCGAGGTCGATCCTGATACGGGCAAGGTGACGATCCTGCGCTTTGTTCTTGCCCAAGACGCGGGAACCGCGATTCACAAAGGATATGTCGAAGGTCAGATGCAGGGCGGTGTCGTTCAGGGCATCGGGTGGGCGTTGAACGAGGAATATATCTACGACGATCAGGGGCGCCTTTCGAACGCCGGCTTCCTTGATTATCGTATCCCGGTTGCCTCCGATTTGCCGAATATCGAAACCATCGTCGTGGAGGTGCCGAACCCGAACCACCCCTTCGGTGTCAAGGGTGTGGGCGAGGTTTGCATTTGCCCGACCATGGCGGCTGTTGCCAACGCCATCACGAATGCGACGGGTCGTCGTATGGAAGAACTGCCGATGTCGCCGCCGAAGATGCTCGACGCGCTCGATAATAGGGAAGGGACGGAGCTCTAAGGCTACGCCCTAGCCGAACCGGCTGCGAATACGTTGAACGATGCTGGCGGTGCGCTTTTGTGCCGCCAGCATTGTTTTATCCAGCGTCGGGTAGCGATTGCGCAGATAGTCCATGATGCGTTGCGCGCGTGGTGATTCCATCGACAGCAACATGCCGCCGATGGCGAGAAAAAGAATTCCCTGCAGGATCGGCAGGAACAGGCCGAGGACCCCAAGAACGATGAATATCCAGCCGAAGGTCAGGATCGCCATCCGGGCGAGCCAGGACCGTTTCGGCTTGCTTTCCGTCGCGACGGCCTGACCCACCGCTTCTTGATGGGGGTCGTTAGATATGGATTGGCCGGCCGTCCACGGCCAAGGCCGCTTCCTTGACCGCTTCATTTAAGGTCGGGTGCCCATGGCAGATTCGGGCGACATCTTCCGCGGCGCCGCCGAATTCGATGACCGTGACGATCTCATGGATCAACCCGCCGGCATCGGGACCGATGATATGGGCGCCAAGCACCGCATCGGTCTTGGCATCGGCCAGGATCTTAACGAATCCATCTGTCGTATCGTTGGCGCGGGCCCGGCTGTTGGCGGTGAACGGAAATTTGCCGATTTTATAATCGACACCTGCTTCCTTCAGCGCTTCTTCCGTTTTGCCGACGGAGGCTACTTCCGGCCATGTGTAGACGATGCCCGGGATCGCATCGTAGTTGATGTGCCCCGACTGGCCCGCCAGAATTTCGGCACAGACGACGCCTTCATCTTCGGCCTTGTGCGCCAACATGGGGCCGGGCACGCAGTCGCCGATGGCATAGATGCCGGGCACTGAGGTTGCAAAATGATCGTCGATCTTGATGAAGCCGCGCTCGTCGGTTTCGACTCCAACCGCATCCAGTCCCAGGTCTTCCGTAAAGGGTTTGCGGCCAATCGCGACGAGGACCGCGTCGCATTTGATTTCCTCGGCATCGCCGCCTGCTGCCGGTTCGACGGTCAGGGTGACGCTGGTTTTGGTCTTCTTTGCGCCCGTCACTTTCGTTTTCAGGCGGAATTCCATGCCTTGTTTCTTCAGGATACGTTGGAAGTTTTTCGCGATCTCACCATCCATGCCCGGCGTAATCCGGTCGAGAAACTCCACGCAGGTGATCTGCGCACCCAGCCGACCCCAGACCGATGCCATTTCCAGACCGATATAGCCGGCACCGACGACAACCAGATGCTTCGGCACTTTGGCGAACGACAAGGCACCCGTCGAAGATACGATTTGTTTTTCGTCGACTTCGACGCCGGGCAGCGGCGTACTGTCCGATCCGGTGGCGATCAGGATGTATTTGGTTTGCAGGGTCTGTGCGTCGCCTTTTTCCGACGTGACTTTTACGGATGTGGCACTTTCGACCGTCCCGGTTCCGGCAATGTGGTCGATCTTGTTTTTCTTGAACAAGTACGCGATACCGCCGGTCAAGTCCGCGACGACTTTGTCCTTGCGCGCGAGCATGGCTTTGAGGTCGAGTTTGACGGTGCCGACCTTTACACCATGACTGGCCAGCTCATGCGTTGCTTCGGCATATTTTTCGGAGCTTTGCAGCAAAGCCTTGGAGGGAATGCAGCCGATGTTGAGGCAGGTTCCGCCAAGCGTCGCGCGTTTTTCGACGCACGCGACCTTCATACCAAGCTGTGCCGCGCGGATTGCCGCAACGTAACCGCCGGGTCCGCCACCGATCACGACCAGATCGTATTCGCTCATCGTCTTTCTCCGTTGTGCCGCTCAAATTTCGCGCCAGAGCGCGAACTTGCCGTATTCGTTATATAGGTACAAGGGGTTCCGATACCGTAAATAACTTAACGGAAACCGAAGGTGCGGTGCGGTAGCGTTTGACCACGGTAGCGGGCAAAAGCACGTATCCGGTCAATCGGAATGGCCTGACACCAGATCCGATTCTCGCTGAAACCGGCCTAGTGCATGGTCGATCAGGTGAACAACCAGTTTTTCTGGCGGAATTCCAGACGCGTCCCATAATTTCGGATACATGCTGATCGCGGTAAAGCCGGGGATTGTGTTCAGTTCATTGACCAGTAACGCGCCGTCCGCTTTGAGGAAAAAATCGACCCTGACCATGCCCTCACATCCCAAAGCGCGAGAGGCTGCAATGGACATTTCCTGGATATCTTGCGTGACTGCGACCGGCAGGTTTGCGGGGAAAACCAGTTTCGCGCCTTTATCGTCTATATATTTGGCATCGTAGCTGTAGAAGCCATCGTTGTTCGTCGGCACTATTTCGCCCGGTACGGATGCCTGCAATTCGTCTAGGGAAAGAACAGCGCATTCGATTTCCTGACCATCGGCGAAACTCTCTACGACGACCTTCGTATCGTACTGAAAAGCGATTTCAAGGGCTTCATCATATTCCACCTCGCTATGGACCTTACTGACCCCTACGGAGGATCCCATATTGGCCGGCTTGACGAATAGGGGAGATCCGAGTTTGCTGGCCGCTGTTGAATGGCTTGCGGCGCCGGCGCGGTCGAAAGACAGCGTCTTTACGGTTGGTATTCCGGCGGCTCTAAGCATGTGTTTGGAAAATTCTTTATCCATGCAGAGAGCGGAGGCGAGCGTATCCGGGCCAACGAAGGCAACGTTTGCCAACTTCAATAACCCTTGCAACGAACCGTCTTCGCCACGGGGACCGTGCAGGACGGGAAATACCACATCCGCCTTGTCGGCTCCGCCATGCCCATCAAGCATGACAATTTTACCGCTACCGCCAGGTAATATCGCCACGGCGGGCCACGCCGGATCGACCCGTCCGACATCGGGCGCAAGGCGCCACACGCCTTGTCTGTCTATGCCAATCAGGATGATGGCGTACCCGGCGGCCAAAAGTGCAGACCGGACATTGTGCGCCGACTGGATAGATACCTCGTGCTCCGCGGATTGGCCGCCGAAGAGCAAGGCTACCGTGCATTTTTCTCGCATTGATCGGCCTGTACATTGAACTTTGACGTCTACAACGAGGACAATATTCTCGCATAATCCTTAAGGTTACCGGAACGAATGGTCCGGTTGCACTATAGGACCGAAAGAGTGTGGCGATAATGAGAAGATGTTTGGCACGATACTTTGAGACGTCGGCACGACAGGGACGGCAGAAAGCGTGAGGTATTCGAAAGCGTTCTTCGGTTTCCAACTGCATTTTGCCGGGAAAGCCGCGGATTTGTCGGGACGGCCTTTGGCGCGGGTGCTGCTGCAGTATACGAATTTCTACATCCGGTTTGGCAGACCGACCTGAAAGCATTATTCGGACAAGTGAAGGGAACCGCTGGAGACCGCGAGAATGTGGTCGATCTTGTTTTTCTTGAACAAGTACGCGATACCGTCGGTCAAATCCGCGACGACTTTGTCCTTGCGCGCGAGCATGGCTTTGAGGTCGAGTTTGACGGTGCCGACCTTTACACCATGACTGGCCAGCTCATGGGTTGCTTCGGCATATTTTTCGGAGCTTTGCAGCAAGGCCTTGGAGGGAATGCAGCCGATGTTTAGGCAGGTTCCGCCAAGCGTCGCGCGTTTTTCGACGCACGCGACCTTCATACCAAGCTGCGCTGCTCGGATTGCCGCAACGTAACCGCCGGGTCAGCCACCGATCACGACCAGATCGTATTCACTCATCGTCTCTCTCCCGTAAGCCGAGCAAGCCTCGCGCCAGACCGCGAACTTGCCGTATTCGTTAAATAGGTACAAGGGGGTTCCAATACCGCAAATAACTAACGAATCGAGAAACCTACCGTTGTTATTTTTTGGCGTATATTTATGAATAAATGAAACTTATAAATGTGAAGTAGATTCTTTATTGGTGTCTCGCAAGGGTGCCCAATGTGCCGCTGAAAACACGGCTGAATGACTCTATGCAAATGACAGAAAGTCCATACGGCGATCCGTGACCCGAGATGGTGCGAGACCAGAAGAGACAGGTACCTGAACCGAGCACTGAGGTTCGGTGACACATGATGGTTTCGCTGTGAACGATCACGTTCGATAAAGGATTAACTTTGGCCAACTTATCCTCTCAATCCGCTTCTGGTGCGGATTTGCCCAGAACATACCGCCTGTCGAAAGGGTGGCGAATTGGCGCTCTAACCACAGGCTTCTGTTTCGTTGGTCTGGCCGCTGCCGGGGGTTACGTCAGTGTCGACGGTATGCCGGAAAACCCAAGTGGCGAAGCGATCATAGCATTGTTGAGTATCGGATCGCTTATGTTAGGGCTTTACTTTCTTTCTTACGCGCTTACTGGAAAACCGGTTTTGTCCCTTTACCCGGACCGGATCGAAGTTAGTTGGCTTTTATCCACCCGCCAATTGCATCAATACGAAGTCAGCGGATACCGGATTATCAATCATGGTTGGTCATTTTACGAAATAATCCTTGAACCGAATTCATCTCTGGTGAAACCGGTCAAAATATCCAGCATCTTAAAGCGAGATGACATTCTGGACGAATGGTTGGATAGGTTCCCGGACCTCGACCGCCTCGAGGCGGATGAGGTCATCGCTGAACTAGCCGAAGATCCGGAACTTGGGGCCGATCCAGAGGAAAGGTTGTCGCGCATTGACTTTGCGCGACGAGTCGCGTTTTGGCTGAATATCTTTGTGCTGGCAATTGTACTTTGGGTGCTTTTTTATCCGCGCCCCTATGTCGTTGCCGTCACTGTAGCAACAGTCCTGCCATGGATTGCCATCGTCCTTGTTGGAGTATGGCCGCATCTCTACAGGCTTGATGCAAAAAACGAGCATGGGCGTCCTCTTCTCATGGCGCAGTTCCTGCTCCCCGGAATTGCCCTGGCTTTGCGGGGATTTCTCGATTACGAACTGCTCGATTGGCGATTGCCTGTCGCGATTGGTGCGTTTTCAGGCCTAGTTTTCGCCGTAATAGCGGCCATTGCCGATCGCAGAACGCCTTTAACGACAGGGGCCGTTGCGTTGCTCCTGCTGCTGACATTTCCCTACGGCTACGGCGCGACGATGGTGCTCAACGGTATTCTTGATCGCGGAACTCCTCAATTTTTCCCGACCAGGGTCCAGGGAAAATTTGTCAGTGGGGGAGAACACACAACCTACACCGTCAAGCTTGACGCTTGGGGCCACTGGGAGGAACCCTATACGCTCAACGTGCCCCGGGAAGTTTTCGATCAAATCGGTACGCGCATGGCGGTTTGTGTGCGGGTTAATCCAGGCGCTTTCCGAATTCCCTACATGACTCTGGACGCTTGTCCGCCTGGTTCATCAGGGCCGCAAACTGGAAGTGAGTTAAAAACGGGGCCAGTAGCGATTGGCCTGTCCGCATATCATAGTGGTGATTACGAGCAGGCCCTGAAAGTTTTGCGTCAGCCGACAGCGGCTGGCAACGCGACGGCGCAATTCACCCTTGGACTGCTCTATTGGGATGGGCTTGGCATTGCGAAGGATGGAACAGAAGCGATGCGTTTATTCTATCTCGCCGCCGCGCAAGGACATGCCAGGGCGATGAATGTAATCGGTTTCTCCTACGAACATGGCCGTGGTGTATCCCCGGATATCAAAGAAGCGGTTTATTGGTATCGCAAGGCGGTAGAATTGGAAGAGCCTCGCGCCCTGAACAATCTCGGCATTCTCTATGATAAGGGCTATGGCGTGCCGCGCGACCTGTCCGAAGCGCGTCGTTTATGGCGCGAAGCGCTGGAACAGGGCCACGCCCCAGCGATGCACAATCTGGGAATCATGTACCTGGAAGGTGAAGGTATTCCGCGCGATCCCAACGAGGCGCGCAGACTCTGGCTTGAGGCGGCGAAACAGGGGCATGCGCCAACGCTCAATAGTCTTGGCATTATGCACTATCATAGCCAGGGTGTTCCCCGTGACCTTGACGAAGCGAAACGGTTCTGGCGCATGGCTGCGGATCGGGGACATGTACAGGCACAGACCAGTTTGGGCACAATGTATTATCAAGGCGAAGGTGTTGCCCGTGACTCGGTGGAGGCAGGCAAGCTTTGGCGCAGCGCGGCAGGGCAAGGGCACGCACCGGCTATGTTGAATCTTGCGTTGCTGTACCACAATGGGGACGGTGTCGAGCGTGATTATGTACAGGCGCATATGTGGTTAGCGCTGGCTGCGTTGCGTTATGCTCCCGGGAAAGAGCAGGAGCGGGCAATTGCCAATTTAAAAGATCTTGCATTGCGGATGACACCCGAGGAAATCAACAAGGCCAAAAAAACGGCACGTTTGCTCATTCAGAAGAACAACTGGCAATAAAATAAGCGACCAGCATTGCTACCTTCTCCGATTTTCGTGGGTTCGGAATAGTCATGAAGGGTGATGATCACGCGATATATCGTGCTATCTCGACTCGCAAGCGTGCGTGGCTAGAATATTGGCGGATGCAATGTCCGGACTAATCCGTCGCAGAGTTTTCATTGGAGCAAGGGAAGTTGAGGAATGAGCGCAGGAGAGCGGCTGCCCGGGACGCCTGTCCCGATGCACAAGTGGGAAGGGCATGGTGGCATCAAGATTGCCGGCGATACGTGGGGCGACCCGAACAAACAGCTGGTTGTGCTGCTGCATGGCGGCGGACAGACGCGGCATGCCTGGAAGGGGGCTGGCGAAACCCTGGGCGAGAGCGGCTATCACGCCGTTGCGTTCGATGCGCGCGGACATGGCGATTCCGGCTGGGCCGCGACAACGGAGGATTACGCGCCCGATAATATGGTCGAGGATCTGGCCTGCGTGTCACGGGCTCTGGGCAGCGAAAATCCCATCCTCGTTGGCGCATCCATGGGCGGCGGGGTCAGCCTGCTTTCCATCGGGACCGAAAAAATCGATGCGGCGGCGTTGGTTCTGGTCGATATGGCGCCGAAGATCGAAGCCGAGGGATCGCGTAAGATTCAGGAATTCATGGGCCAGAAACCGGATGGGTTCGATACACTAGAAGAAGTCGCTGAGGCGATCGCCAACTACCAGCCGCATCGCAAACGGCCACGGAATTTGGACGGGCTGGCCAAGAATGTCCGTCTTGGCGCGAATGGCAAGTACCGCTGGCATTGGGATCCGGCACGCCGGGCCGGGCAACGTATCAACGCCGATTATCGTCAACGCCTGCACGATTGTGCGGATACGTTGAAACTTCCAACCCTCTTGGTGCGCGGCGGCTTGTCCGACGTTTTGAGCGAGGATGGCGCACAAAGTTTCCTGAAGCAGTGCCCGCATGCGGAGTATGTCAATGTCAAGAACGCGGCTCATATGGTCGCCGGAGACCGAAACGATATATTTGCGGGGTCCGTGGTCGAATTTCTGAAACGGGTCGCGCCGGCGCGTTAAGATACGTGCATGGAATTCTTTCCTTATAGCCTGCCACTGCGCGTTCCCTATCGTTGGGCGAAGGGGGAGCAGCTAGAACGCAGCGGCTTGCTGGCGCGGGTCGATCTCGACGGCGCGGTGGGCTGGGGAGAAATGGCGCCACCGCCGCATGAAACTGTCGATGGTGCCGCGCGCGTCGCGGAAGCGAATGCCGTGGTTGACGGTCTCGATTCTCGGGACGAGTCGTTCCTGGCGCATATCGATGCACGGTCGCCCTATGCCCGAATTCGCTGTGCAATCGCGACCGCCTGGCTATCGGCGCGGGCGGCGAGAGAAGGGAAATCTCTGTCCGCTTTTTTGGCTCTGGGGTCGGAAGCGCCGGCCGAACTGGTCCCGGTCAATGGGCTTGTGACCGACGGTGATGCGCAAGCGGCCGCGGATACGGCCCGGCGCCTGATCGGCGAAGGGCACCGGACGTTGAAGATCAAATGCTCGGCTGACCGAAAAGAAGATCTCATCCGGGTCGCGGCAATCCGCGATGCGGCGCCGGACGCGACCTTGCGGCTCGACGCCAACGAGGCCTGGCACCCCGATTGGGCGGCGGCGCATCTGACGGACTTCGCCGGATTTGGTATCGACTATGTCGAACAGCCCATACCGGCGGGCGATACCGCCGCCCTCGCCGCGGTGCGCAAGGCAAGCCCCGTTGGCATCGCGGCCGACGAGGCGGCGCTGGACGAAGCTGCGATTCGCGAACTGCTCGCGGCGAACGCGGTCGATGCGCTAATTCTCAAACCGCAGCGTTTGGGGGGCCCCGACCGGTCCTTGTCGATAATTCGGCTCGCGGCCTCGCAGGGTGTCAGGTGCACGATCACCAACAGTTTGGAAACCGCGGTCGGCGTTACGACAGCGCTTCATATCGCGAGCCTGCATGGCCAGCCGATTCCCGATTGCGGGTTCGGAACCTCCCGGTTCTTTGCCGAGGACGTTGCGCCGCCGCCGGCCATCGTCGATGGCCATATGACCGTACCCACTGTTCCCGGTCTTGGCGTCGCGCCGCAAAACTTCTGACGCGCGCGCCTATTCGCTTGCTCTGTGGCGCGTGAAAAGATAGAACAAAACAAGAACTATTCGCGTAAAGGAAACCACGAAGTAATTGGTTTCCCGAAAGAAAGAGTCTCTTGGTACCATTTTCTCGTCTGCGATTTTCACTGCGTGATGCCTATTACGGTTGGTTCGTCGTCGCCGCCTGTAATGGGATCGCCTTCGTCACCTGGGGCGTCGGTGTATTCAACCAGGGCGTCTTTTTGGGTGTCTTCGTGCGGGATTATGGCTGGTCGCCGGCGACGTTGTCGGTTGGACCGGTCCTGTTTCATCTTTGCGCTGGAATGGCCGGTGTCTGGGTTGGCCGCATTGTGGATCGGCAGGGCCCTCGGATCGTTCTCTTGGCGGGCGCCGTGCTGATCGGGTTGGGCATGATCGGATTCGGTCTTGTCCGGGCGCCGTGGCACACTTACCCGGTGTTCGTGGTCCTCGGCTGCGGCTTCACCTGCATTCATACTATCACCTTGGGTAAGATCATTACGCGTTGGTTCGTCCGCCATCGGACCCGCGCCATGGCTGCCGCGACGTTTGGCGCCGGGCTTGGCGGCGCCTTGCTGGTGCCGCTTAATGCCGCGGTCATCGAAGCATGGGGCATGCTGGCGGGTGGGTTCGTGCTTGCCGCCGTCACCTTGGCGGTAATCGTTCCGTTGGCCTTATGGGTTATCAAGGATGGCCCCGAAGCGGTCGGGCAGGAACCGGATGGCGGTTTGGTTGCGGATGATCCGCAAACGGTCGATCTGGACACGGACAGCCATCCCTGGACGGTGCCGGAAGCGATGCGCACCGTGGCGTTTTGGGGGTTGTCCATCTGCTTCGCGCTCGGAATGGCGGCGCAAGGCGGCTACCTCGTGCATCAGGTCATGTTTTTGCAAATGTCGCTGGGATTGATCGGCGCTGCGTCGGTGGTGACCGTGACGACCTTGATGGGCATGGTGGGGCGTGTCGGGTTCATGCTCGTGGGGTCCCGCTTTTCGCCGCGGGTATGGGTGGCATTGATGTTTGCCATTCAGGCGGCGAGCTTTCTGCTCCTGGCGATCGGGTCCAGTGCGACGGAATTGCTGATCGGCTCCGCTTTGTTCGGCCTGACCATGGGTGTCATCGTCGTCTTGCAGCCGCTTGCCACCGCCTCCGTCTTCGGACAGCAGGCATTCGGGCGGATCTAC
Source organism: Alphaproteobacteria bacterium (assembly GCA_021774435.1). Lineage (GTDB taxonomy): Bacteria > Pseudomonadota > Alphaproteobacteria > UBA8366. Next base: position 9,646 of record JAJFJB010000310.1, on the reverse strand, counting down.
GGCCCCATTTACATGTCAATTCGCATCGGGTCCGGCGCGGGCCCACTGCTGGCCGGAATTCTCGTTGCCGCGACGGGCGGATATCAGGCGGTCTGGTTCCTGCTGGCTGCGGCGCTGTTCGCGGGCGGCATCGGAATTTTTTGGGCGATGTCAGCATCGCGGCGCTGAGGCGTATGGTCTACCTACCCTAAAGAAACGGCGAGACAAGGCACGTCTACCGCACCTTGTCTCGCCTATTTCCAGACCGCTACAGCTTAAGACAGGCTTTTCAGATCCGCGAGCACCTGATCGGGATGCTCTGGCGGTTTCACTGTCTCGTAGGCTTTTGCGACCTTGCCGTCCGGCCCGATCAGGACGGACATACGGCTCGGTCGGGGTGAGTCGGACTCCGCCACACCAAAGGCGATGGAATCAGACCGACCTTCATCGGTCAGCAGGTCGTAAGGAAAATCGAACTTTTCCTTGAACGCTTTGTTATCTGCGGGCGAGTCGAAGCTGACCCCGCAGATGACGGCATTATGGTCGTTGAAATCTTGGATTCGATCACGGAACCCTTTGCCTTCGATCGTTCATCCGGGGGTATCGGCTTTCGGATACCACCACAGAAGCACATACTTGCCGGCGAAATCGTCCAACGAGACGGCAGAACCGTCTTGGTTGACCATCGAAAACGCCGGGGCTTGGCTACCTTCCCCTATCATGGGCTAGTTGTCCCCTTACGGTTGGTGTTTACGTGACTTCAAGAGCAATTAACTTAGCACCCCGCCGCGGATTTGGAAGTGGCCTTCGGTAAGAATCGCGCTCCGTTGAAATATGCAGGTGCGATTTGGCTGGTTTGGCTGTCATCGGTTATTCTTTCTGCAATCCATCTCCCACCAGCAAACGCGAGTGATTCCATATGAGCATCGAATTCGGCCTCCGGGTCCCCATGGTCGGCAAGCCTCAGGCAACGGCCGAGAAAGCGAAACTGGTGGAAGAAGCGGGCTTTGACTTCATGTGGGTGCCGGACACGCCGCTGCTTGCGGGCCGCTGGCGTGATGTCTACATGCACCTGACCTGCGCGGCACTGGCGACCGAAAAGTTGCGCCTGGGGCCGGGTGTTACCAATCCCATCACGCGGCACCCCGTGACCGTCGGCAGCGCGATCGTGACGCTGGATGAAGTGTCGGACGGGCGCGCTGAATTGGTTGTCGGCACCGGATACAGTTCCGCTTATATCATCGGGCGAAAGGCGGCGACCCTGAAGCTGATGCGCGAGTCGGCAGCGCTGTGGAAGGGTATTTTCAGTGGCGAACGCACGCAGCTCGGCGGGTTGGAGATCGAACTCGAACCGCCGCATCCGGAACTGCCGGTCTATCTCGCGGCGAGCGGACCGAAATCGCTGCAGCTCGCGGGCGAGGTGGCGGATGGGGTACTGATCATGGTCGGAGCCGATCCGGGCTGCGTACAATGGGCGCTTGAGCATGTCGAGGCAGGTATGGCCCGGGCCGGCCGGAAACGGGAGGATGTCCGCCGCATGCTCGTGTTGACGGCGTGCATCGACGACGACAAGCAACGCGCCATCGACCTGATGCGGCCCTGCGTGGGCAATCTCTGCCGCCATGCCTTTGCCAACGAATTGTTCGACCGGGCCGGCCTGACACCGGTTAAGGTACCGGAACAAACGTTGCAGCCCTATCCCGATCTTGGTCATGCCGTTGATTGGGAGGAGGCGAAACGTGCCACCGCCTATATTCCTGACGAGACTGTTGCGGCGATGAACATGCTGGGGTCCGGCGCCGAAGTCGCGGAACGCGTACAGGCCCTGATTGAATGCGATATCGATGCCATCTGGTGGCGCGACCACGGCACCTGGGAGCATCCCGATGCGTTGATGAAGGGTGTCGTCGAGGAGGTGATGCCGCGGGTGTTTGCTTAGACGGGGTCGGGGTTTGTCGGAATCGCTTGTCGCGATCCGAAACCCGCGTGAATCTAGTCTACTAACTTGAAAAGTGCGGGTGTCACCGCTCCGATAAGGCAAGCCGAAGGCTTAGTAATCCGAAGGTAGCCGCGAAACCACGTCCAAGCCAGCGCATAACGCGTGGCTGGGAAATGACATAGCGTCGCGCCGCGGCGGCGAAGGCGCCATAGCCAACGAAGACGATGAAGGTCAGCGCCATGAATATGGCGGCCAACCACAGCATGTGGAGGCTCGCGTTTGCTGCGGTGACAGGAACGAATTGCGGCAAGAACGCCAGGAAGAAAAGTGAGAGCTTCGGGTTCAGAATATTCAGCAGAAAGCCATTAACGACAATCTTCATGTTTGAGACGGGCGTGCGCTCCTCACTCACCTGAAGGACACCGCCCTCGCGCAATACGCTCCACGCCATATAAAGCAGGTAGAGGACACCCAGATACTTGATCGTCTCGAAGGCGAGCGCGCTGGTGTGCAGCAAGGCGGCCAGCCCCGCGATGCTGGCCGCGATATGGGGAAGAATACCTAGCGTGCAACCGAAGGCAGCGACAACGCTCGCCCGCCATCCCTGTCCCAGTCCAAAGGCCAGCGTGTACAGCACACCCGTGCCCGGGAGCAAGATGACGATCATCGAGGTCAGGAAGTATTCCAGCGTCATGACAAAATCCAGTTAAGTGCCGCGTTTCGCGATCAGGTCAATCTCGACCCGGCAGCCGCGCGCCAGCCCCGTAACGCCAACGGTGGTCCGGGCCGGACGTTTGTCGGCGGGGAAGTAGGTTTCGTAGACCGCATTCATGGCGTCGTACTCTTCCTCGAATTTAGTCAGGAAGATGCGAACGCTGACCGCATGCTCCAGCCCGGCACCGCAGCCTTCGAGGACAGTCTTTAGGTTGGCCATGACCTTATGGGTCTGGTCTTCGATGGACTCGGGAATAGGGTCGTCGTCCTGGCCGGTTGGTAATTGGCCCGTGACGAAAATCCAGTCTCCCGTGGTGACGGCATGACTATAGGGCGCGACGGGCGCGGGCCCGTCTGTGAAGAGATGGAAGGTACGGTCGTGCATGGGGCGCTCCGCCTGTATTCCTAGAACGTTGCTAATTCCCCCATCATAACCCCGTAAACCTTTTCTGGCACTAAGCCTACAAGGCGGGAGAAGAGGGAAGCTTCTGCTGCTCCCAGGCTTCACCGTAGGACGAAAAGCCCGTCCGCTAGTGCATCTACTGCAGCACAGTTCCCAGGCGATGTTCCAGAAACCGCCGCTCCGCCGCGTTGCGGGTCAAGGCAATAGCTCGACGATAGGCCTCCGCGGCCGCGGCGCTCCGGCCGGCTCGGCGCAGTATGTCCGCGTAGGCGGCATGGAAGGGCTGGTAGCTTGCTATGGCGCCTTGTCGCTCCAGCTCGACGAATGTCGGAATCGCGGCCTCCGCGCCTTCGGCATTGGACAACGCCACGGCAGCGTTGAGCCTGACCACTGGCGAGGGTTGACGAGCGTAGAGTTCGTTATAGAGCAGGGTGATTTCGTGCCAGTTGGTCGCGGCATAGTGCGGCGCCTCGGCATGAAGCGCGCTAATCGCGGCCTGAATCTGATAGGGGCCGGGACTGCCAAGAGCGAGCGCATCGTCCAGCAGGCGGGTTCCGGCTCCAATCAAGTCCCGGTCCCAACGCGAACGATCTTGCTGTTCCAGGGTAATCAAATTGCCTTGCGCGTCGCTGCGCGCAGTGCGTCGGGAATCATGTAAGAGCATCAGGGCAAGCAAGCCGGCAGCCTCTGGCTCAGCCGGCACCAGCTTGGTCAGAATTCGACCCAAGCGGATCGCTTCCCGGCAGAGATCGCCACGGGTCGGCGCGTCGCCCGAGGATGCGGCGTAGCCCTCGTTGAAGATTAGGTAGATGACCGACAGTACCGGGCCGAGTCGTTCCGCCAATTGGTCCGGCTCCGGCACGTTGTAGGGGATACCGGCTGCCTTGATCTTGCGCTTGGCCCGGGTCAGCCGCTGCGCCATCGTCGTCTCCGGCAACAGGAAAGCGCGGGCGATCTCTTCCGTTGTCAGGCCGCCTAACGTGCGAAGTGTCAATGCGACTCGGGCCGCCTCGGCCAGTGCTGGATGACAGCAGGTGAAAATCAGCCGGAGCCGTTCGTCGGGGACAATGTCGTCCAAATCGTCCTGCTTGCTCTCGGGGTCGAGCTCCTGCAGCATGATGAGCTCGGCTCGCTTGGTTCTAAAGTTGGCTGCGCGACGTAGCCTGTCGATTGCCTTACGTCGAGCGGTTTGTAGCAACCAGGCGCGGGGCCGTGCCGGTACGCCTTTCTTCGGCCAATGTTCCAACGCGGCAACTAACGCATCTTGGAGTACATCTTCGGCCAGCGCGAAATCGCCCAGCTGACCGACAAGGCTCGCCAGGACATGGCCCCATTCCTCGCGGACCACGGCTTTGATGGCTGTCTGCGTTTGCTCCAGCGATGCCAGTGTCAACAAGCTTCCTAGCCGGGGACGCCAGCCAGGCGCCCCCAAGTCGTTCTTTTAAGCCTCAATCGAACACCATGATGGGGCGCACCTCGACCGATCCGAAGGCCGCAGTGGGGATCCGTGCGGCATAGGCGAGCGCCTCGTCGAGATCCTTACAATCGAGAATATAATAACCGCCTAGCTGCTCCTTGGTCTCCGCAAAAGGGCCATCGGTGGTTTCGGTCTTGCCTCCGCGCAACCGCACCGTGGTCGATGTGGCGACGGACTGTAGCGGCTCGCCGGCAACCATAATGCCTTTCTCCTGAATATCATTCGTGAAGGCCATGTAGGCTTCCATCAGCGGGGCCATTTCCGCCGTGCCGGGTTGCGGATGTTCGGCTTCGTCGGCGTAAATCAGGCACATATACTTCATCTGACGTTTCTCCCGGTTACTGCTCCACCATTGGAGCTTACCCTCTATAGACGAACGGCAATCGCCGGAATCGACATTCTCCGAACAATTTCTTTTTTGAGGTTGCTGCCCCATGACGAAAATTGGCCCGTGACGTAGAACCTGTCGCCGGTTGATACGGCATGGCTATAGAGTGCGACGAGCGCGGGGTCTCCGGCGAAGGGGAGAAAGTTACGATCGTCCATCGGATGGCCTATCTGCAAATTTGCAATGTTGCGGGTACTCTCACCCTAAGCTTCCCCCGCAAGGGGGGATGGACGACATTTGGCGGAAAGGTCTACACTCTCACTCGTCGCTGACCTCTTCATAGAACGGTAAGTCCGGCATGCCGGCTTCGCGGCGGCGGGCGATGAGGTTTTTGAGGGTGGCACGGCGTTCTTCTTCGCTGGCACGAGGCCAGCCGCCAATTTCACGTGGCGTGCGGAAGCAGCCATAGCATGTGTCTGTCCGGGCATCGATGACGCAAACGCCGAGGCAGGGGGAATCGACAGCGCTTGTCATCGTTACACCAGTGCCACGGGTTTGAGCGGCGTGTCGCGTGGTGCGGGCAGATTATCGTGCAAGTCGGCGAGCAGATCGCTGCGCAGCCCGGCATAGGCCGGATCATCCCACAGGTTCCGCCATTGCAGTGGATCTTCGTTGAGATCGTAAAGCTCGCCCTCGTCGCCGCTGTAATAGTTCGTCTTCTCATAGGCCGTGCAGACATGACCGTCCCGGTAGATCGAACGCATGCGGAGTTCATTGCCAAGATAGTTGCTATCCCATTCGGTCAGGACGCGTTCGCGCCCCGAATTTGCGCTGGGAGGTAGTGGCGCGCCTTCCATACCCGCGTCGGGATCAATCCCGGCGATTTGACAGAAGGTCGGGGCCAGATCGAGATGGCCAACCGGCTCCGAAATATTCTGCGGCGTGACGCCTGCATTGGGCGCGGGACGCCAGATCATCGGCACGCGCATTAGTGAGTCGACATGGTAGGGCCCCTTGAACAGGAAGCCCATATCGCCCTGCATCTCGCCATGGTCGGTCGTATAGAACACATCCGTGTCGCCAGCCCAGCCGCGCGCGCCGATACGGTCGAGGACCTTGCCGCAGGCTTCGTCGATCAGCTCGTTTTCAACATGCACCATCGCGTTGACTTCGCGAACCTGATCCGGCGTCAGCTCGTGGGGCCGGAATAGCGGCGGGACCTCGTAATTGAACTGGCCCTTGCCTTCATACCACTCCAGCCAGTGACGCGGCTTGCCGGATAGGATCTCGACGATTTTTTCCCGGCTCCCGGGATAGAATTCCGGCAGATCGAGATCGCGCCAGGGGCAGCGGTGCAGCTCGGATTGCGGCGGGTCCCAGGGATGATGCGGGTCGGGGAAGGACATCCACAGAAACCAATCGTCCTCTTCCGGTAAGGAATCGAGCCAGTCGATGGCACGGTCCGCGACCCAGTCGGTGTGGTACAGTTCGCGCGGAATCGGGTTGTGCCACAGCTGTGCCAGTCCCGTATCGCCGCCGCCGCGCGAGCTGATTTCTTTCTTCTCGGTGACATATTCGAAGAAGCCGTCGACCTGATCCGGGTGGTTCTCGGCGAGCCACTTTGGATAGTGATACAGGCTGCGACCGGCGCGGCCGGTGTGGGCTGCGAGTTCCATGCGTTCAAAACCGCGGTGCGGTCCAGTGGTTTCTTCGCGCGCGGCACGGTTCTCGAAGTAGGACTGGTCCGGGGCGGAAGAGGGTTCGAAATGCGCCTTGCCGATCAGCGCGGTTCGGTAGCCGGCGCGGTCGCGCAGGGCGGCGGCGACGTCGGGCCCATCGGTCGGCAGCGGGATGCCGTTCATCACCACACCATGGCTGCGCACATATTGCCCCGTAATCATGGTCGATCGCGCCGGCATGCAGACCGTGTTCTGGTTATAGGCGCGATGGTAGTTCAAGCCGTTCGCCGCGAGTCCGTCGATCACAGGCGTGCGTGCCACCGAACCGCCGTTGCAGCCCAGCGCGTCATAGCGCTGCTGATCGGTGGTGATGAATAAAATTTTACGGCCCATGCTTTTCCGCTCCTTCGCTAACTAAACGACGGATAGCATTATATTGCTTCGAAATCACGGGGCTGCTTGAGATTTAGACGGTCGGATCGGTCAAACGGTCCAAGCGCAGTCGGTGACGGCCGTCGCAAAGCCGCCAGGCGCCGGCTTGCACGGCGGCCAGCGCGCCCAGTCCGGTGCCGCCGGCGATCAGGAAACTGATCAGAAGCTGGTACTTGACGGCTTCTATCGGGTCGACACCCGACAGGATCTGCCCCGTCATCATGCCGGGCAAGGCAACGAGGCCTGTTGCTGACATTGAGTTGATGATGGGGATCAACGCAGTGCGCAAGGCCCCTCGCGCCGTATGCCTCAGCGCTTCCCGTCGTGTCGCCCCGAGCGCCAGTTGCGCCTCTATTCCCGCACGGTTCCGCGCTGCGTCGTTTGTCAGAGTGTGCAGGCCGAGCGCGACTCCCGTCATCGTGTTGCCGAGGATCATGCCGAGGATGGGTATTGCATAACGCGGATCGTACCAGGGGTCCGGGCGTACCTGCGTCGACAGACCGAAAATTGTCACGAGAAGCGCGGCGGTAAGCATGACGGAAGTGCCGAGCCCGTACCCCCACCAGCCAATGAACCGGCGCTCCTGCCGCGCCATCACTTCGCGGCCAGCAAACAGGATCATGAACAGTGCAGCCAAACCAGTCCATAATGGAGACGCGACTTCGAAAAGGGCCTTCAACACAATTCCGACGAGGGTCAACTGGACTGCCATGCGGACTGCCGCAATCAGGAACCGCCGTTCAAGCCCCAGTTCCAATCGAAGTGAAAGCGCGGCATTCACCAGGACGAGAGTGGCTGCGAGCGCAAGATCAAAATAGTCGAGGGTGATAAAATTCATGCCACCTCGATTTCGGCGCGGCCGTTTGACAGCCTCAGGACATGACCGGCAAGCCGCGCGGCTTGTGCCGCGTCATGCGTTGCCAAGACAATTGTGGTGCCTTCTTCGGCGCGTCGGCGCAAAATAGTCTCGACGGCGCTGGTCGCTTCGGCGTCCAACGATGCCGTGGGTTCGTCGAGGAGCAGGACACAAGGGTTTCCGACGAGTGCACGGATCAGCGCGAGGCGCTGCCGTTCACCGGTGGAAAGACGGGCGATGGGCGCCGAGCCAATTTCAGGCGGCAGCATCAAGCGGTCGGTAAACGGTTGCGCCAGTGACCAGTCAGCGAAATGAGCTCGCGCGGTTTGTTCCCACCAACCCGGCTCCGCTGCAACGTAAGCGACGCGCTGCCGCCATTTCGGCGCCGGAAGGTTCATCCGGTTCTCACCATCGAGTGCAACTTCTCCCGTGCTGGGATCCAAATCCGCGATGGCCCGCAGCAGCAATGTCTTGCCGCTGCCGGATGGGCCCATGAGGGCCAGAGTTTGACCTTCAGCGACACTGAATGTGACGGTCGGCATACCGGGTCGGCTAAGGTTTTTTACAGAAAGCAAATGGCTAGGCTCTGACGTGGGGAAGAGAGTGTTATCGTACCGGTTTTCCCCGCTGCTATGGCAACGAATTTGAGATGGTTGACGAAGGGCCGTTTTACATTTGGCGGGTAGACTGTTACTTACGCGACTCGCCTCACGCTTCAATTTTCCCCACAGCGCCATGTCTCAGCCATCACTCGCTTTTTTCGTCGATTTGGAACCAGCAGTGGCTGATTTTCAGGCGTCCGTAATCGACGGGATGGGAAGCACACCAAAGCGCCTGGCATGCAAGTTTTTCTACGATGATGTCGGCCTCGAATTGTTCGGGAAAATTTGCGAGACTGAAGAATATTACGTTACCCGGACCGAAACGGCGCTGCTGCGCGACATTGGGCCCGATCTTGCGCGCCTCGCCGGCTCGGAATGCACGGTGATCGAGTTGGGAGCGGGTTCGGATCTCAAAATTCGTTTGCTTCTCGATGCGCTCGATCGGCCAGCGCAATATGTGCCCATCGATATCTCCCATGGTCCTCTGCAAGACGGTGCGCGCGCCGTTGCCCGTGACTACCCAGCATTGCGCGTCGGCGCGGTATGTGCCGATTTTACCGCGCCGATGCTGTTGCCGGATGATGCGGTTACGATTACGCGCGGCGGGCGGCTTGGGTTCTTCCCCGGTTCGACAATTGGCAATTTTTCGCCCGATGAGGCGCAGGCGTTTCTGCGCGGATTGCACCCATTGCTTGGAACCGGGGGCGCCTTGTTGATTGGAGTGGATCTTAAGAAGGATCCGGACCGGCTGGACGCGGCCTATAACGATGCTGACGGGTACACCGCAGCCTTCAACCTTAACATCTTGAAACGCGCCGCTCAGGAACTGGATGTTGATATCGATCCGGATCAGTTCGAGCACTATGCATTCTATAATCAGGCGGAAAGCCGTATCGAGATGCACTTGCGCAGTTTGCAGCAACAATCGCTGCGGGTCGGCGACAGAACATTTGATCTGGCGCAGGGCGAATTGATTCACACCGAAAGTTCATACAAATATTCTCTTGATGGATTCACGGGCGTAGCGGAGGCGGCTGGCTACACGGCGTTGAGGCACTGGACAGACGCGGAAAAGCTGTTCAGCATTCATTATCTAACTGTCGCGGCGTGACCGCCGCGCCGGTACGGCGGGCGAGATATGAATAGAGCTGAACGCAGAAAGACAATTCGAAAGCGGAGAGGTCAGGGTCGTACGGTATCGCTCGCCGACGCGATCGCGTGCCATGAAGCGGGCCGT
>JAJFJB010000309.1 GCA_021774435.1 Alphaproteobacteria bacterium | reverse complement strand
CCTCCGCGGAAAACCTAGTATTGACGTCACCGGACGGCGTCCTGGCCGAATTGGCGGCATCAGATCTCGCGATTCCGGCGCGGGTCTTGAAGGGGGGAACCAATGCGTGGATTGCCGCCGGATTGCCTCTGGAAAACGACAAGACCCAATTTGCGAGCGCACCGGACGATATCCGTTTGAAAGCGCGGGAACAGGCGGGGGAGATCGAAGACGCAATGCGTGCTTATCTCGCCTGGGAAATCGACCTGGTCAATCAGATGGCTGCCGATAGCGACCACCGCTTCAAGATCGCGACCGCATAAAGGTTTTTAGACCAGGCGTCCGGGCCGGCCGCTCTCACTTGCTTTTTTCATCACGTTTTCGAGTTTGCGTAACGCTACGCGTCGCAAGGCCACTTCGCCGCGTCGTGGATCTCCAACGATCGATACTTCAGTGCCCGTGCGCGTATCGATCGCCGACACCTTTACGTAGCTGCCGATCGAGATGAACTCGAATATGACCTCTCGTTTCTGACCCATGGCCTGCGCACCGTGACAGTCAAAACAAACCTGAGAAGACAGGAAAAATGATTCGCCTCGGCGGCGCAATATTGGGGCATAAATTATCACCAGTATTTCGAGCGCTATCGAACAATCAGCGCTCGACGCCAGAACGTCCAATCGATAGACAAGGCCAACACCGCTGTCGGAAAATATCGGTGACAGCATCGGAACCTCTATCAAGAAAGCAATGTTATGAGTTACCAACTCATTCTCGGCAACAAGGCCTATTCAAGCTGGTCATTGCGCGGCTATCTGCTCTTTGAAGCCTTCGGAATACCTTATGATCAGCAGATCGTTCCGCTTTACACCGACGCGTTCGAAGATTTCAAACAACGCACCTTTCCCGCACAGCAGGTCCCTACCCTGGTCGTAACGAATGACGATCAAATCTTCACGATCTGGGATAGTCTCTCGATTGCGGAATATCTTAGCGAGCAACATCCCGAAATTGACATCTGGCCTGCCGATAGCGCGGCAAGAGCTGCGGCGCGGAGCCTATGCGCGGAAATGCATGCCAGTTTCATGTCGCTACGCAAGACGATGCCGATGAATTTGCGCCGGCTATATTCAACGTTCCAACCAGACGAAGACACCAAATCGGATATCGCAAGGGTTTGCGCCTTGTGGGCCTGGGCGAAAAACCAATGGGGACAGGGTGGCCCCTATCTTTTCGGGACCCATTTCAGTGCCGCCGACGCTTTTTACGCACCTGTTGCTGCGCGTTTCAAAACCTATGACATCTCGGTCGACACGCTGTCTCAACAATATGTCGATAACCTTCTCGCACACCCCGCCATTGAAGCCTTCTATGAAGACGGGGCGAAGGAACCCTGGGTCATGGCACATAACGAACTCGACATAGACTGAAGGCGATTTGTGGTCCTAGGCCGGCACACAAACGAAGATTAACGAAAGCGGTGTCCGTTTTTGCGGATCAACCGGTTCCTTGCAAAGCAATACCGCCAAACCGGACTGACGGAACAATTCGATCCAGGATTCGAAAGTCCGAAAATACCAGGGCATCGGATTCCAGCCCTCATCCTCGAACATATCGAACCCTTCCAATCGCCATCCATTCGCGTACGTCCCATCAGCGACGGCCATAAATGGATGGGTTGTCTGCACAACGAGCGCGCCGTCCGACCTGAGGCGGGACCGCAGCACGCTCAGCAGCTCCAGCAGGTGTTCACCCAACAGTGAAAAATTGCACACGATGACGTCGTATTTCTCCTCGGACAATGCCGCACCAGACGCGATTTCGTCATAGGAATGTTGCAGATACGTGCCGTTTTCGTGCGCGGTCCTAGCCTGGGTGACGAGACCGCCGCTGCCATCGATACCGACGACCTCACACCCGATCGTGTCCGCCAGTTGGCGGGACAGCCAGCCTTCGCCGCACCCGACATCCAGGATGCGCCGAGGATGGCGGTCAGTGATGATCTTCACGACCGCCCCATCGGTGACTGTTCGCCGGCTGGGAATCAGCTTCTCGCGAACAGCGCGCGTCCAGCGCTCCGCATTATCGTCCCAGCTTTTGGCTATCTGTCTGTGTTTATCAACGGAAGGCATCTCTTTGGGAATAGTTGTCGGCTTGCTACTTTGCCGGCCCGCCTTCGAGCACTCGAATTTCTTCACGCAACGACAGCGGTGTTTCCGGCCTGCCTTCCAACTCATTAACAAAGAAGGAAAGGTACTCTTCGATCGTGCGCAGAAATTCTTTGAGGTCTTGTTTGTCGCGGACATAGGGCGTGCAACCGACCTCAAGCGACGGGCTATGGTAGGTCAGCGAAAACACCTTCTCTCCCTGGTTCAGCAAGCTATGCGTCAATCGCTTCATTTCATCGAGATCAGACCCTTCAGGTGACAGCCGAATGCGTTCCAGCAGTTTGAGGCGCGAAAAAACGCCACCTGTCCGAAATCTTCGTCCCAAAGCAGATTCCGATACGCCGCGCGCCTGCGCGCCAAAACTCCTGAACAGGCCCACGAACCCGCCCGTGCCGGGTATTGCAAGCAATTGCCTTTCTTCGTCGAGCCAGCCCGGCGAATTCGGTAGGTTTTCGTGATTTGGCCCACCGTCTCCCGTCAGATCGAATCCCGGCGTCGGGCTCAAATCGATCGTAAAGCCCAGTTCCTTTAAGTTTTTTGTCGTTCCCCAGCCAAATCCATAGCGGCCGGCTTTATGCACATCCGGCGCAGTTCCCGTCGCATCCTCGATGCGATCACGGAGCATCTGTAACTTTTGCTTTTCTAAGGAGACAGGTAGATTCCCTTGATAGGAATTGACGGTATTTACTTCCTCTTCGTACGGTGGACATACCCAACCGTGCAAATGGGCGCCAATCGTCGCTCGTCCCTCGCGCGCGTAGCCCGAAAGCTCGTCCATCGCACGCGCATCGCAAGCGACTGGATAGTCCAGAACATAGGTCGGCGCCAATCCGACCGCGTCACAAAGCTCTTGCCCCCGGCCAATTTCGGCCATAGCACCGGTATCGATCGCCAACCGGTCGAATGGCGCATTCCAATCGAAGGTTTCTTCGGTATCGACCACGACCAGCAACCGTGGCGGGCCAGAAAGAGCCGGCGTCGCAAAATCGCGCGACCGCGTTAACGCAAACGGATCATCCACTAAACTCGGGTATGGTGTCACTCGGCCTAACCTTGTTCTCTTGCAGCCTATTTTTTCCTTGCCAGATACCGCGCACTCACACATGTAGCGATGCACCGGTTACGGGAAGCTTAAAATCATATATCCAATCATGCGTTAGAAGTCCCGTCACAATCATCCATGCCATGAAAACATCCGATAGCCAAAGTACGGCCAACCCCATTGTGGCCATCATTTTACTTGCCGCCCTTTCAATCGCCTGGGGCGTGTCCTGGCCAACGATGAAAACAGTCGTCGGAGAACTTCCGATTTTCACCTTTCGCATGCTTACCGCCTGGGGCGGCGGCGTTTGCGTTCTGCTACTCACCGGCCTGGTCGGCAACGGCATCTGGCTTCACAAGCGCGATATCGGACCAACGATTATTGCAGGGATGCTGAACATCACGGGCTGGCTCTATTTCACTGCGCTCGGCCTCACGATTCTGCCGGCAGGGCGGGCTGCCGTTCTCGCATACACGATGCCACTGTGGTCGTTCCTGGCCGGAATCGTTCTGATGCAGGAACCGGTAACGCGACGTCGCGTCATAAGCCTTATCTGCGGCCTTGGTGCGGTACTCGTCCTCGCGGGCGATGATTTACTGCGTTTCGGTGCGGCCCCGCTCGGTGTTCTGGCAATCCTTGCTGCCGCGGCAAGCTGGGGTATAGGAACGGTCATCCAGAAGAAGGTTCCCTGGCGCACGCCCTTGTTTACCGTCGCGGCCTGGCAACTTTTAATCGGTGGCATACCGTTGGCGGCGATTGCCTTAATCTACGAAACCGATCCTTACCGGAATCTGACCCTTGGCGGCGCACTCGGCATGGCCTACGTGATATTGATTGCGACTGTATTCGGCTACTGGGCATGGTTTCGAATTGTCCGGCTGGTCCCAACCAGCATCGCATCCTTGGGCGCCCTTCCGGTACCTCTAATAGGCGTAACCGCGAGCACCTTGGTTTTGGGCGAGTCGCTGGGCTGGCCGGAACTCGCCGCCCTCGCTCTGGCGACAATCTCGTTGGCGATGATATTGCCGCTACCGCAGTTAAAACGCTCTTAGTCTCCTCGTGCAATACCCATGAAGTTGTCATAGATCGTGCGCGCATCCCAATTCAGCGATGGCAACACCGCCGTCATTTCCTGTTCCAACCGCGCCAGGGATTCCGCCCCCATCGTCGCTTCGAGCGACTCCGCATAGGCGGGCACGCAACTCCATTCGCCGACCGTCAACTCTGTCACTTCAATATGGTATTGCAGCCCGTACGCGGCGCGTACCGACCCTAATTGCTTGAATGGGGCAAGCTGCACTTCGAACAAGAACCTTTGCATCCGGCGGCACATTATGAACACCTGCCGAATGCCATTGCATACAGGTCATTGTACCCGACAACCCCTTGAACAAGGGGTCGCTCTCGCCGGCTTTCGTGAGTTGGACACCCATAATGCCAACTTCCGAGGCCGGCATCTGACCAACGCTGCCGCCAAGAGTTGATGGCCGAGACAAAACCCCAAAAACGGGCGGCCCGCTTCGATCCAAGCTCGAATTGCTTGTTTTTCTTCGACTAACCAGGGATAGGCGGTCTCTTCCCAAACATCCATCGGTCCGCCCATAACCATCAAGATGTCGTATCCCTGCAAGTCGGGGATCGTTTCGCCCTCATCCAGCTCGATGGCGTCCCAGTCTATCCCGTCCTGCGCAAAAAAATCGCGGAAGACACCTGGGTGTTCGACCGCGATATGCTGAAAGACGAGGACCCGCAAGGGAACCGGTACTAGATTGGCCCGGCGCCGAAGCCCATGCCACCGCTCCAAAACCGCTCCAACCGAAGCAGGATCGTGTTGGCGTGGTTCAATTCCTCAACCGGAACCGTATCCGAGCCCAGCCGTTCTGAGTGGCGGTCGAACATTGTGTCGACGATATTTCTCAGCTCCAGACCCTTGTCAGCCAGACGGACACGGATTGAGCGACGGTCATGTGCCGACCGTTCCTGAATCAAATAGCCGTTTTCGACCATTTTCCGCACATTGTAGGAGACATTCGAGCCGAGGTAGTAGCCACGGTTCGTCAATTCTCCGACGGTTAGCTCATCTTCACCGATATTGTAGAGAATTACCGCCTGGATGTTATTTATATCCTGCATTCCATGCCGATCGAGCTCGTTCTTAACGACTTCTAAAAACTGTCGGTGTAAACGTTCGATCAGATGGATTGATTGCAGATAATCTGTCTTCACGGCCATGTCGAAACACTCGTTTTCATTATGCAAATCGGGTAATTTCGACAACATATTACATACTTTTCTATTTATTGCAAGATTTTCTTCTAATTCCCCCGAATCATATTGATTATTGCGGAAAAATCGAGATTTTCGTCATTTGAGTTGCAGAAAAGCGCAAACATTGCCGCCGCGGCGGCACCCATCGGCGTCGAGGTTGCCGCATCCTGTGCCGCCCCTTGAGAAAGCCGCAGATCCTTCAACATCATCGCAGCCGTGAAGCCTGCCTCGTAATTCCGGTTCGCCGGTGACGCCGGCGCGGGCCCCGGCACGGGGCAATAGGTATTCAACGCCCAACAGGACGACGACGATGTCGAGCAGATGTCGTAGAGCGTTTGCTTGTCGAGGCCGAGTTTTTCAGCCATCACGAAGCCTTCGGATACCGCAATCATCGTCGCGCCGAGGATCATGTTGTTGCAGATTTTCGCGACCTGCCCATTCCCGGCCCCACCGGCATGGACAATGTTCTGCCCCATGATGTCGAGCAGCGGCTTGCCGCGTTCGAAGGCATCGTCCGAGCCACCGACCATAAAGGTAAGCGTTCCCGCCTCCGCGCCGCCGGTGCCGCCCGAAACCGGGGCATCCAGCATTTCGAAACCGCGTTCGGCGGCTAACGCCGCCACAGCGCGCGCCGTCGCCACGTCGATCGTGGAGCAATCGATCAGAAGCGTTCCGTCCTCCGCATTGTCGAGCACGGCTTCGGTATATAAGGACCGGACATGCGGGCCGGCAGGCAGCATGGTAATGACGACATCGACGCCGCGGCATGCCGACGCCGCATCGTTGGTCGTCGCAGCCCCGTTCTCCGCAGCGCGCGCCAGCGCATCCGGATTGAGATCGAAGGCCTTAACCTCGTGGCCGGCCTTCACGAGATTAGCCATCATCGGCCCGCCCATGTTGCCCAATCCAATGAACCCTAATTTGGACATTGTCTTTTCCTTCCTGATAAAAAATTGCGTCGTTGTTCGCTAAAACGTCAAATCGCCGTCGCCAAGCGGGCCGAAATGCCTTTCAACCATCGCCTCACTGACATCGGCCAGCGTATCCGGCCGCCACTTCGTCGATTTATCCTTATCGACAATGAGCGCCCGCACCCCTTCGAAGAAGTCGTGCCCCGCCATGAAATGCTGGCTCAGCCGGTATTCCATGACCATGCTGTCGTCAAAACTCTGTGTTGCTCCTTTCTGGAGCTGCCGGTACGCCACTTTCTGACTTGTCGGCGACTTGCTCGCCATGAT
>JAJFJB010000308.1 GCA_021774435.1 Alphaproteobacteria bacterium | reverse complement strand
CCCAATAACCAGCTTTCAGTCGGATGCTAATCGAGACTTAACCCTGGACTTAACCAGGGTAAGCACACCCTTATTTTTCGCCTCCCAGCGGCGAACTTCATGTTGCCCCGAATATCGGGAGCAGTCAAACTTCTGTACACGCAACCCAATGTCCAGGCTTCACTTCCCGGAACTCCGGTGCGGCTTGCTTACAGCTATCAACCGCCAATTCGCAGCGCGGATGGAATACGCAGCCAGGAGGCGGGTTCATGGGGCTCGGAATTTCTCCCGTGACGATCTTGTGTTCACGCGCCGCCTCGACTGTAGGGTCCGGAATTGGCACCGCATCGAGAAGCGCTCGCGTGTAAGGATGAATAGGATTATCAAAGAGCTCATCGCAATCGGCCAATTCGACCATATTGCCCAAATACATTACCGCAACACGGTGGCAGATATGACGAACGACACTGAGATCGTGTGAGATGAAGAGGTAGGTAAGCCCAAATTCATCGCGCAAATCTTCGAGCAGATTGATGACCTGCGCCTGGATCGAAACATCTAGCGCGGAAACCGCTTCATCGCAGACAATGAATTCCGGATTCACCGATAGTGCCCGGGCAATCCCAACACGCTGACGTTGACCACCGCTCATTTCGTGCGGATAGCGATCTGCAAACCGTGTGCTCAAACCGCAAATGTTGAGCAACTCCATAACCCGTTCGTCGCGTTTTCCGGCATCTGGAATGATCCCATGCACACGCATCGGTTCAGCCAAAATCTCACCAATTTTCATGCGCGGGTTCAAAGAACTGAAGGGATCCTGGAAAATTACCTGAACTTTCTGGCGATATTGGCTCAGGTCGGATTTGTTCAGCTTTGAAACATCTTTCCCGTCGTAAAGGATTTCTCCCGACGTAACTTTCTCCAGTTGGAGAATACAGCGGCCGGTCGTTGTTTTACCGCAGCCTGACTCACCAACGAGACCCAACGTCTCTCCTTTGTGCATCGCAAAGGAGATGCCGTCGACCGCCTTCACTTCGGCGACCTTGCGCTGAATGAGGATGCCTTCCGTCACCGGGAAATACATCTTCAGATTATTGACCTGAAGGAAATCCAACTGTCCAGCTGCGCTTGGCGCCACTGTAGAACCCGCTACCGCGCTCATGACGCCTCCTTCATTGGGCTATCCAATTCATCCTTTTTGAAACAAGCCGAATAATGGATGCCATCTACCAATTCGGTCGGCGGGAACGAGACACCACACTTGGCGTCCGCGTAACGGCATCGCGGACGGAAAGAACAGCCGTCATCGAGCCTCGCGAGATCCGGTGGTTGGCCGTCAACCGGATCCAATTTGGCACCCCGAGGCTGATCAAGCCGCGGCACTGATTTCAATAGCGCCAGCGTATAAGGGTGCTTTGGATTGTGATAAATATCCTCGGCGGTACCGCTCTCAATGATTTTGCCGGCATACATCACATTGACGCGATCGGCATACCGGGCCACGACACCCAAATTGTGCGTAATGATGATCATCGCCACGCCAAGATCGCGTGTCAGGTTTTTCATCAATTCGAGAATTTGCGCCTGAATGGTGACATCCAGAGCCGTGGTTGGCTCGTCGGCAATAATCAGCTTTGGTTCGCAGCTCAGCGCCATCGCGATCATAACGCGCTGACGCATGCCACCGCTCAGATGATGCGGATACTGATCAAGCCGCCGCTCAGCGTCGGACATGCCGACAAGGCCAAGCAATTCGACGGCTCGTGCACGCGCCGTCGCATCATCAACACCCAAGTGCTGTTGTACGGTTTCCGTCAGCTGCAAACCGATGCTGAGAACCGGGTTCAACGACGTCATCGGCTCCTGGAATACCATGGCAATGTTGTTACCACGAACCTTGCGCATCTCTTCTTCTGGAAGCTGCAACAAGTCGGTTCCCTGAAACATAATGTTTCCGTCAACCACACGGCCGGCAGGTTCCGCGACGAGACGCATGATGGACAGCGCTGTAACGGATTTGCCACAACCAGACTCGCCAACGACAGCGACGGTTTCACCTTCTTCAACGTCGTATGTGACGCCGTCGACGGCTTTGACCGTGCCTGCGGACGTGAAGAACTGCGTCTTCAGGCCCTGAATCTTAAGAAGTTCAGTCACCGCTCCTCCCTGTGTATCGAGCCCGCTTCTTTGCGGCGGACGCCGAAAATGACGCTAGAGTCCGCTTCATTGGATGTCAATCGACAACAGACTCTAGATATTAACAATATAACGCAGCGAATACTCGCTGCGTTTGCAATTCACCGCGCCTTCTACACAGGCGCGCCAATTAGATCAAGTATGCCGAATATTTCTTCTAATTCCAAAGGGTTTTGAGTATTAACTTAATGCGAAAGATACTAAAAAAAAAGTAACTAAAGAGTGCATAAAACGGCTCCTGCATCAAACTTTACAGGAGCCGTTAAGAACAGTCCGCACATCACTTTTAGTCGTCTTTACCCTTTCCATGCCGCCACTTATGACCACCATGATGACCGCGCCCGCGCATACCTTCAATTTCCTTACGGGTTATCTTGCCATCATCATCGCGATCTATGCGGCCGACGATATTTTTCATCGGCGAGGCGAATTCCTCTGCCGTGACGATTGCGTCACCATCGCGGTCGAGATTCTGAAAGCGGTCGACCATGCGTTCGCGCATAAATTCCAGCCAAAGACCCTCATACTCCTTCAACGACAATTTGCCATCGCTATCCGCATCGAATTTTGCAACGAGACTTGACCGGGTCTGATCGATTTCTTGTTGCGTAACAATCCCATCGGCATTCGTGTCAAAGCGCTCAAACAATTCCATTGCATGGCGCCCCTTTCCGGGATGCCCGTAACTTCCCGAATGGCCGCGGGAGAATTTCTTCTCACTGTGCGCCAATGTCGGCGGGATCAATGCCAAGCCGGCAACGCCGGCAACAATACCAACCGCGATGAGTGATTTTGTGAGTGTCTTCATGGTGCTTCTCCGTTTGGTCTGGTTTGACAGATGACCAATGAAACAGATTTGCGCCGTAAATGTTCGTCAGTTCCCTACCAAAACGTATCGTAATGTCCCGGGATAGGCGCATGACACAGTTTGATACATTTTTTTCACCTCACTTTGAGCCTGTGTCACCTAAACTGCCCCTGAACATCAACAGTTATGGTTGCCATGAATCCGACGCCCCACATTCTAATAGTCGACGATCATCAGGAAATCCGCGACCTATTGGCCAAATACCTCGCTAAGCATGAAATGCGGGTGTCGGTTGCGGAGGGTGGTGAGGCAATGCGGCGCATTCTTATGGCGAGCGCCATCGATCTGGTTGTCCTCGACGTGATGATGCCCGGTGAAGACGGCCTGACGCTCTGCCGCAACCTGCGGGCAACAACGGACCTACCGGTCATTCTCCTCACCGCGATGGCGGAGGAAACCGACCGGGTTGTTGGGCTTGAAATCGGTGCTGACGACTACGTCACCAAGCCATTTAATCCGCGTGAGTTGTTGGCCCGCATAAAGGCAGTGCTACGCCGCGCCCAAAGTATTCCGAAACAACGCGGCGAATCGTCTGCCCGCAATTACGAATTTGGAAACTGGCGGCTCGACGTGTCACAGCGTGACATTGCTGGCAAAGACAATGTCGCAATTCCCTTAAGTACGGCCGAGTTTCACCTGCTAAATGCCTTTTTGGAGCATCCGCGAATTGTCCTGAGCAGGGATCGCCTCTTGGATCTGACGAGTGGAAAGACCGCCAACGTTTTCGATCGCAGCATCGACAATCAAGTCAGCCGTCTTCGCAAGAAAATCGAAACCGACCCCAAAAAACCAACATTGATAAAAACCGTGTGGGGCGGGGGCTATATTTTCACGGCAGATGTAACGGCCTTATGAAGCGCGTACTCCCGCAAACATTGGCAGGACAAATGATCAGCCTGCTGCTTATCGCGCTGGTCACATCACAGGCGCTTAGCTTCTGGTTCTTTTTCGACGAGCGCCGGCTTGCCGTCCGTGCGGCGGCCCGAAGCCAGGTATTTGCCCGAACGGCATCCATAATACGATTGCTCGGCGAAACACCACCGCGGCTTCACGGTCAGATTCTCGACACGGCGAGCAGTCCTCGCCTGCTCTTCTGGTTATCGGATACCGCAGCCGCACAAAACAACGACGATCATGACACCGACGATCGCTCGGCATTTCTTGCGGAGCGCCTCCAATCCAACCTGGATAGCGTGAACACCACAGTGATCGTCGAAATCGAAGACGATGATGGGCGTTTTTTCACCGGGCAACCAAAACGCAGACTGCGGCACGAACGCAGCGAGAGCGAGTTTCGCGGGCATTGGCCACGCGATCACACGCACGGGCGCCGCGAACGATCTGAAGGACAAAGACGCCCGCAGCGTGTCGGACTAACCTTATCTGTCGCTTTGCCTGACAGTACTTGGCTCAACGCTCGGACGGCATTCTTTACCCCCCCTTTGACATGGGCGGTACCGTCTATCGCCGCGATGGCAGTGATGGCATTTGCGCTTATCGTAATCGTAATCGTGATGGTTCGAAGACTGACAGGTCCCATGCGCCGTCTCGCCGTCGCCGCGGATAGGCTAGGGCGCGGGGAAGCCGTCGAACCGCTCAAGGAAGAAGGACCTAGCGACGTCCGGCGCACAACCCAGGCGTTCGACAAAATGCGGGAACGTCTACAACGCTTCGTGCAGGATCGGACACGGATGCTTGCCGCCATATCACACGATTTGCGAACGCCTTTGACGGCTTTAAGGCTGCGCGCCGAGTTTATCCCAGACCAAGACATTAAAGAAAAAATGCTTGAGACGATCGACGAAATGAACGCGATGGTCGAAGCGACTCTAGCTTTCGCACGCGAGGAAGGCGCACAGGAAGACACGCGCGTTGTCGATCTTACCGCCCTTCTTGATAGCGTATGTGCGGATTTTTCCGATCTGGGAGATGATGTCACCTTCGCCTCCGGCGGGCGCGTGACCTACTCCTGCCGCCCCATTGGCTTGAAGCGGGCGTTGCGCAACCTCGTTGAGAATTCTGTGCGCTATGGCGGGAATGCGCGGGTCTCGCTGGATCAGACCGACACAGATTTTCAGATTCGAGTCGAGGATGACGGACCCGGCATACCGGAAACTGATCTGGAACGTGTATTCGAGCCTTTTATGCGCCTTGACCCGTCTCGGAATCAGGAGAGCGGAGGCATCGGCCTCGGCTTATCGATTGTGCGTTCTATCATTCGCAGTCACGGCGGCGACGTCATTCTTAAAAACCGTGCGGAAGGCGGCCTTTGCGTATTGGTCAAATTACCTAAAAACTAAACAGCCAGCATTAAGGCAATTTCGTAATTTGGCGCATTTGCCGAGGTGCGAGATTGGCTAAGCTAAAATTTTTAACCATGCAGAATGTAAAGTAGTAAATTGTCGATATCTACGCGGCGCGACGCAGTGTTGCTGGTGTAAAAATTAGGGAAGCATACTTTATGTTCTATGAACTGAAGGAACTTATCAAAGAAGTCTTGTACTACGTCTTCGGCGATGTTGTTTACGAGGTGGATTTTAGGCTCATCGTTTTGGCTGTTACGGCCCCGTTTATAATAGCATTCGCTTATTTCCTTATCAGATTTATCCGCCGCAGCATTCTCCAGCCTCTTACACAGAATAGGCGAAATATCGACCAAATCGCAATTATGGTTACTGAAAACAATCGACTTTTAAGGGCATTACAAAGCGAAACTACCAATTCAAATGAAAGCAATTCGAACTGAACCCGGCGGCACAGTTCGTTCCCAATCATGCGTGAGACCGCTACGCAGAGCGGACAAAGTTCGGGGCACCGAAGCCCTCGATATCGACGTTAACACAGGTGGCCTTGCCACTTGAGATCGCGCGTGCCAGCGCGGCGTCCAATTCTCCAGATTTAGTGACATATTCGCCGTGGCACCCTAAGCCCGCCGCCGCGAGATCGTATCGCGTCGCATTCAATTCGCAACCGACCAGTCGCTGTTCACCATAATCGCGCATTTGAATTAGATGCTCCGCGTTCCAACGGGCATCATTGCCGATCACGGCAACAATCCCCGCCCCTGCACGCACCGCAGTGTCGAATTCGCCAAAATGAAAACCAGATGTACCGTCGCCCATCATCACAATGACCGTCGCATCCGGTCGCGCGAGCTTGGCTGCAATTGCGTAGCAAATACCACCGCCAATGGCTCCGGACGGTCCATTGATGACGCGGGTCGGCGCTGTACAGAACGCTTGTGACCACTGTCCGAATTCACCGCCGTCGGCGACGAGAATCGGATCATCAGCCGCATCTAGGGCGCGCTGAACCGCTTCACAGAGAGCCCAGGAGGGAATTTTATCACCGGATGAAGAAACACCTGCCTCACGATACTGAATTGCCGCCGCAACAGTCTCTTGCCAAGTACCGTCTCGTGCCGGCGATCCCTTATAGGCATTTGCAATTGCACGTGCGGCAATATCGGGGTCGGCGCGGCACGCGGACACCAGTTGCGGCCCTATACTTCGCCGGGCACGTTCGATTGCGTCAGGTTCCGCATCGGCAAGATAAAAACGGCACGCGGCATCAACAGCAGCAGGTTGGCCGAAGCCAAGAGTAAAATCGATGGATTTTCCAAGACTTACGATTATATCCGCCTGACCGAGTACTTCTGCGAAAGCGCCCAGGGACGGGTCTTTCAAGCCGCGAGGGCTTTCCATCGAAATTACAGGCACGCCGGTCACCGCCGAAAGCGTATCTAGCACATCGCCGGCGCGCGAACGGTTCATCGCAGGCCCTGTCAGAATCATCGGTCGCGCCGCGCCGCGCAGTGCTTCGGTAATCGTTTGCACGGCAGCATCTTCGATCGGCGAGATATCGGCGTCAGACGCGGCCGCTTCGGGAACACTGTCTTCCGGGACGTCTGCATTCAGGAGGTCAAAGGGCAGCGCCAGATGAACCGGCCCCGGCCGGCCCGACCGCGCAATTCGGACGGCTTTGGCGATGTCATGTCCCAATTCATCGGCGGCCGAACCACGAAAAGCAGCCTTTGTCAGCGGGGCGGCAATCGCCGCTTGATCAAGTTCCTGGAAGGCGCCCATGCCATCCTGACTAACCGAAGAATCGCCGCTTAGTAAAACAACGGGGCTTTCCGCGGCACGAGCCGAAAATAGCGGCGAGAGCCCATTCGCAAAGCCCGGAGCCGCCGTAATTAAGGCAACACCGACCTCCCCCGTTACTTGCGCCCAAGCATCTGCCATATAAACCGCGGCCGCTTCGTGTCTTGTATGAATAAGGCGAATATTGGCGTCGATGCAGGCATCGTAAATTGGCATGATCTGATTGCCCGACAGGCTGAAAACGGTCCGGACGCCGGCATCAGCCAAGGTCCTCGCGACGAGATCCGCACCTCTCATGAACTCGCTCCTTCAAAACATAGTGGGCATTCAAAAATCGGGCGGACCTTAAAGAGACAGGACGGCGTTGTCACACATCTCGCCCCGCGTCCTGTTGTCCTTCTGAAAACGAGGCACGCTTTTCCGCATATGCGGCCTGATGTATAAGACAATGCTTCTTGGAATGAGAACCGGATTGAGAGCAGGGTTCATCGATCGATCAGAGGATCGCCTTAAAGATCAGGCCGAGGGGATTTTTTTGTTGGCGCGATTGGCGCGTGTCAGAATTAATTGAAGCAAATTCAAATTCAGCGTGGTGCGGGCGGCGGGACTTGAACCCACACTCCGTTTCCAGAAACAGATTTTAAGTCTGTCGCGTCTACCAATTCCGCCACGCCCGCACCGTGGGCCGGACGGTACTGATTCACCCGGAAAGGCGCAAGCATTCTGAGGGCCCAAAGGGCTTAGAATTTGACACCGATTTCCCACTTTGTTTTTGATTCCGAGCCCCCTTTCGCGCGGGCGACGAAAGGGCCGCAGGCGGACAGCAGCAGGTTTGCTATCACCAGGAGCACAGCGGAACGTATCATAATTTGTGAGGCGTTAACGGACACCACGTTGCTCCCATATTTGGTACGTCGCGTTGCCGATATGCTAGCATAATCCGGAAATGCAGCAAGATTTGAGCTATTTCATCTACGTGGCGGCAGGTGTCGCGATACTGGCGCTCTTCATGCGTTTTCGGCGCACCGGCGTCAGTCAGATTGCAATTGTCTGCGCGATTATCACCGTAGTCGGAATTCTGTTCTTGATTTCTTCGCTGCTGAAGTAGCCCAACGTACCGAATTTTATTGGCGCGAAACCCAGGCCCGATCAAGGTAACGCGTCGACCCGACGCGACTAACCGTCAGGTGCGCTCGGTACCCTTCTGTCCCATCACATGCAAAGGTTTCCTCGACCACTTCGCCAGGCGCCTCATCCATGCCAGCGAGCGCTTCAACGAGGACCCGACCGTCGACCGTTTTCGGAATTTCGACCCCAAGAACCGTGAGAATCGTTGGCAGGATATCGATGATACCGGAGGGTCTTTCCACGACGCCGCCTTTCCCAAACGCACTTCCGCCGAGCGCTAGCCAGTTATGCAACTCCTTGTGGTGCAATCCGCCATGCAGACCGCCGCCAACGGGATAAGCGCTATCCTGCAAAGATGTCCCTGTCAGACCATCCTGATTCTTCGCATCATCGCTCGCAACAACAAACCCGATATCGGGCGCTCTTCGATGCGCTATGCCGATTTGCTCGTGCGATAAAGCGCCAACACCGTCGCGCGTGAAAACGGGGCCACACCAAGGCTGCCTCTGGAGAAAATCGACCATGCGCCCAATCAACTCCGGGTCGGAGTCCCGCACATAGAGCCCGCCAGCACTGGAAAGCGAGAGAATCGCGTCCTGGTCCCCGGAGACCTCCTTGCCAACCGTAAATCCGCCTTCACGGAGTCGGCCCGCGACATCCAAGGATTTGCTGGACACCGAAATTTGCCCGTGGTCGGACAAGGTGACGATCTGCAACGTCTCACCGAGGCCCTCAGCCTCACGCCAAGCCAAAATGCGCCCGAACTCGGCGTCCACCGCGCGGATCGCCTCTAAATTCTCGGGCGTGCCGATGCCCTTATAGTGATAGCTGTTGTCGGGTTCGCAAAACCACAGGATTGTGACCGGCGGCATGAGTTCCGGCTCGATATATTGGAGATAGAGATCCGTCGTATAGGCTAGCCATTCGATCGATGGAATCCGGTGTTTTGGAATGGGCCCGACACGATCAATCGCAGCGGCCACCTTGTCTGTCGGCACCGACGCGTCCGGGCGCATTAGGGAGAGGCGAAAGGCACCCTGCCCTTCCGCCTTGTGATTGAGAATACGGCAGCCGCCCGGTGTCCCGGCGCTCACGACCGCCAAATCGAGGCCGGCATCGGTCAGAATTTCGGACAAGACCGGTGTGTCCACGAGACAGCCATCAAGCCGCTTATCGCCGGCGGAAAGCTGCGTCTCGTCGCCGGTGTTGAAGAGCTTGTCCGGCGAAGCTTCAAGGTCAAGAAACTGATTGCCGACAATCCCATGACGGGATGGCGAGGCACCCGTCACTAGCGCCGTTTGATTGACCCGGGTTTCAGTCGGATAGGTCGAGCGGTTATTGGCGAACCGCACGCCAGCTGCGGCGAATTTGGTGAGATTCGGCATCAGCTCCGGCGTTACCATATCGGGTCGGAGCGCATCAAAGGCCAAGATCAAAACGCGGTGATCAGCCATCCGACATATCCTGGAATTCAGGTTCGCCACCAAGTGACCGCATCAAATCCGCGACTTCCTGTACGGCTTGTTCCAGCAGCGAGTCATCGGTGTGCCGTAAAACAATCGTCGTGCCGAAACGGTTTCCCGCCTTGTAGAAGGGGTAACTGCCGATATCGAGCGCACTGTACTTGTCTTGTATTCCTGACAAGCCGGCCGCCATATTCCCCTCACCGATATAACTGGCCACTGCGCGGGACAACGTCATTTTGCCGCCAACGAGCTCAGGCTTGAGCCCCTCCAGCATTGCCTGCATGACCATGGGAACGCCTGCGAGCACGTAAACATTTTCCACCCGGAAGCCTGGCGCGGTGGAAATTGGGTTTTTCACCAGCGCCGCCCCTTCTGGCGTATTGGCCATGCGGAGCCGTGCTTCGTTCAACTCGCGGCCCGTCTTCGCATAATGCGCTTCCATCAATGCCTGCGCTTCGGCGTTTCGGATCAACGGAAGACCAAACGCCTTGGCAACGCACTCCGCCGTAATGTCATCGTGTGTCGGTCCGATTCCCCCGGTCGTAAACACATAATCGTATGTGGCACGTAACTCGTTCACCGCCCCCACGATCATGGCCTCGACATCGGGAATGACACGGGCTTCGGAGAGCGTAACCCCAACACCATTCAATTCCTTCGCAAGGTGCTGCAGATTTGCGTCCTGAGTGCGTCCGGACAGGATTTCATTGCCGATAATGATCAGCGCCGCACGAACCTTCTTTTCGTCGCTCATCTCGAATCACTTTTACGTGGTGACGGACCCCAAGGGCTTGCCGGACGCCAATGATAGTCCAGCCACGCCGCGGCGCAAAGAGATCAGCCGAACGGCTTCTTTACAACGTCGGTGATCGTCACCCCGAGCTTGTCGTCTACAGTCACGATCTCGCCATAGGCAATTAGCTGTTGGTTGACCTGGATCTCGACGGGATCGGAAGTTCGTTGATCAAGCTCAATGATCGCACCACGACCGATTTTCAACAATTGGCTGACCAGCATGGTCGCCTGTCCAAGGACGGCGTAAAGTTCGACATCGACTTCTTTGATCGCGCCTTCCCGCTCTTCAACTGCGGCTGATTCTTCATCCGACATCGGATTCTCCTTAGCTTTTGCGACCCTATCGCGATTCGGTCGACCGTCAAATCAGCAATGCAAAATTGACGCCACCGGCCGGTTGCCGGGCCGCTGCAGACACCATAGATTACTTTCATGCAGTTTCCGGTACCTCTCGTCCGCGGCACGCTGATCAAGCGCTATAAGCGGTTTCTCGCCGATATCGCTCTGGATGGGGGCGAAACCGTCGTCGCACATTGCGCCAACCCTGGTTCCATGATCGGATTGCAAGCGCCCGGCTCAGAAGTTTGGCTTTCACCCAATCAAAACCCCAAAGCAAAACTCGACTGGCGCTGGGAATTGGTCCGGATCGAAAATCACCTTATAGGGGTTAGCACTTCACATCCGAACAGGATTGTCAGCGAAGCTATCGAAGCCGGAGAGATTGCAGAATTAACGGGTTACGAAACACAACGCCGTGAAGTTCCGTATGGGCGCAACAGCCGCATCGACATTCTTCTCGAAAGCGAAACCAGACCCACTTGTTATGTTGAAATCAAAAACGTCAATTTACGGCGCCTGGACGGATTATACCCTTCCGCAGCGGAATTTCCTGACGCCGTTACAAAACGCGGTGCAAAACACCTCGACGAATTGATGGAAATGGTGTCGGCAGGACACAGAGCGGTCATGTTTTACCTTGTCCAGCGGGAAGATTGTGACCATTTCAGAATTGCGGGCGATATAGACCCTCACTACGCCGAGACGCTCGCTAAGGCTCGCGAAAATGGCGTTGAGGCAGTATGTTATACTTGCCGGATGTCGAGGGAAGGAATAGAGGTGGCCACGCCGCTTCCTTTGGTATTGGAGTGATACCAAAGCCACGCGGTTGCTAGCAGAGGGTATAGGATGAACGATTTACAAGCGGTGCGCTCGTATGAGCCGGACCACACGCGCGTCACCGTTCACGGACCGGACGATTTTGCAGCGATGCGCAAAGCGGGACAGCTTGCCGCCGAAGTCCTTGATTTCATTATCCCCTATGTCGTACCAGGTGTTTCGACCGGGACACTGGATACCTTATGCCATGAATTTATACTCGATCATGACGCCATTCCCGCGCCCCTAAATTACCGCGGTTTCCCCAAGTCAATTTGCACAAGTGTCAACCATGTCGTGTGTCACGGCATCCCGAACGACGCGAAAAAACTAACCAATGGCGATATCATCAATATCGATATCACAGTTATCCTCGACGGCTGGCACGGCGATACGAGCCGTATGTTCTTCGTTGGTGACAAGATCAGCGTCAAGTCTCGAAAATTGGTCGATGTCACATACGAGTCGATGATGCGCGGCATAAAAGTGGTAAAGCCGGGCGCCACCCTGGGCGACATTGGCCACGCCATTCAGAGTTTCGCCGAATCGAACCGATTCTCAGTTGTTCGGGATTTCTGCGGCCATGGCATTGGCCGTATCTTTCACGCTCCGCCCAGTGTTGTGCACTACGGTGTCCCGAGTCGCGGCATCATATTGAAAGAAGGCATGTTTTTTACGATTGAGCCGATGATCAATGCCGGCCGGTATGACGTAAAAATACTTCAGGACGGCTGGACGGCCGTTACCAAGGACCGTTCACTTTCGGCCCAGTTTGAGCACACGATCGGAGTAACGGCAGATGGGCATGAAATTTTCACGCTTTCCCCACAAGAACAACACGCGCCGCCCTACAAATAGAACGCCTCGACATTATCCGTAGATAACCAATCGCGCTTATAGAATAATATGCGCCCAGCACATTTAATAAGTGAGCATACGGTTAATAAAAATATTCGCGCATCTTAAATAACAATCGCGCTTATTACTTTATTCCGAAACAAGGCCTAACTGTAGCTCCAAGGCGCCACAGAGCATCTGGCCGATGGTAATGTGCATTTCCTGGATTCGCG
The DNA here is from genome assembly GCA_021774435.1 of Alphaproteobacteria bacterium. Lineage (GTDB taxonomy): Bacteria > Pseudomonadota > Alphaproteobacteria > UBA8366. Next base: position 4,801 of record JAJFJB010000308.1, on the reverse strand, counting down.
CACTTGCTTGATCAGGAACGATAATAATCGGATCAGCAAGGCCTTTCATATCGCCGCCGTCGCGCCCCCCCAACGCCGTTGCAATAACCCCCAACCGCCTCGCTTCCTTCAGTCCGGCAATGACATTCGGGCTGCAACCTGACGTCGAAATCGCCACCGCCACATCGCCCGGCCTGCACAAGGCAGCAATTTGGCGCGCGAAAAGTAGCTCAAATCCCAAATCATTCCCGGCCGCGGTGAGAGTGGAACTGTCCGTCGTCAGCGCCATGGCGGCGATCGGCGCGCGATCCTGGATATAACGAACCGTCAATTCGGTTGCGAGGTGTTGCGCGTCTCCGGCGCTGCCGCCATTGCCAAAGAATACGATCTTGTTGCCACCCTCTATCGCCGTTTTCCAGACGTCCAGCATACGAACAAACGGCTCCGTGAGTGTCGCACGAACGGCAGCAAGAACAGCGGCATGCGCATCCAGTTCGCGTTCGAAATAGGCCACGGGGTCAATCAAGCCGAATTTCTCCGTTGCGCCAGCCCATTGGAGAATGCGGCCCGGTCTGCGGCAACCATTTCGGCGACGAGCGCTTTGAAGTCTATTGTAGCCTTCCAGCCCAAACTCGCCGACGCTTTGCTGGCATCGCCAATCAGACAATCAACTTCCGTCGGACGGAAATAGCGGGGATCGACCTGAACGCGAACCGTCCCTGTCTCAGCATCAAGGCCCAACTCGTCGGCCCCGCTTCCTTTCCAGTTTATATCAACCCCGATCTGCTCGAAGGCATGCTCGACAAAATCGCGCACAGAATGCGCTTCGCCCGTGGCAAGCACGTAATCATCAGGTGTATCCTGCTGGACGATTCGCCACATGCCTTCGACATAATCGCGGGCATGCCCCCAATCGCGCCGTGCATCGAGATTGCCGAGATAGAGCTTTTCCTGCACCCCGGCTTCGATGGCAGCTACAGCACGTGTAATTTTACGCGTCACGAAGGTTTCTCCCCGTACCGGCCCTTCGTGGTTGAAGAGAATTCCGTTCGACGCGTGAAAGCCATATGCCTCACGATAATTGACCGTGATCCAATACGCGTAAAGTTTCGCCGCCGCATAAGGGCTCCGAGGCATAAATGGTGTGTCTTCATTCTGTGGCGCGGGCGCGCTGCCGTAAAGCTCCGACGTTGAAGCCTGATAGAACCGGACTCGGTCTCCCATATCGAGAATTCGAATTGCTTCCAGTAACCGCAGCGGCCCAAGACCATCCGCGTTGGCGGTATATTCAGGCGTTTCGAAGCTAACCTGGACATGGCTCTGGGCGGCGAGGTTATAAATTTCGTCGGGCTGGACCTGCTGAACGATTCGAATGAGGTTCGTCGCATCGGTCATGTCGCCGTAGTGTAAGAAAAAACGTACCCCTGCCTCATGCGGATCTTCGTACAAATGTTCGACCCGTTCGGTGTTAAATGAGGAAGAACGCCGTTTTATTCCATGAACGGCATACCCCTTACCAAGGAGAAGTTCGGTCAGGCTGGCACCGTCCTGCCCGGTCACGCCGGTAATTAAGGCTACTTTACTCGTCATTTCTCGAATGTGTTCCGCAACAGAACCAGTGTCAACGCCTGCTGGCCCCAATATCTCCTAAATCCGCAGCTCCATCGCTCAGGAACTCCCGTGGAGCGTACCCCAGATCGGCCGCCGCGGGACCGTTATCGCATAGGAGGTCCCGCCGCATTCTTTTCACCATCTCTCCTGTCACTTCTGGTCTCTGAAACACCATGCCCGCTGCAGATGCAACTTGCTCCAAGAACGGCAATAGGACAAAGCGGCGACGAATTCCCAGTGCATCAAAGATGCGACCAATCATTTCGCGGTAAGGAAGCACCTCCCCCCCGCCAACATCGTATCGTTGACCCACCGCTTTTGGCGTTTGCAACGCCTTCAAAGCAACAGCCGCCAAGTCATCAGCATGAACCGGCTGCCGGAGCCCGCATGCACCGACAGCCACTGGGTAACATTTGAACCTCTGGATAAAACGCGCCGCGCGACTGATATTCTTATCCATACCAAGGCCGTAGACGAGCGTCGGCCGTAGAATGGTCCATTCGATACCGAGTGCTTTGCACCGCGTTGCGATCTCCACTTCTGCCGAAAAGGCGCGCCGCGCTTGTTCCCGTTCACCGGTATTCGCCGAATCTTGCTTAATCGGAACCGAGGTCGAACTGAAACAAACAAGCCGCCTAACCCCAAAGTCATAAAGGACTTCCAAATGGGGCGGCAATAACCAAATACCAGCAATATGAACTGCCGAGGATAAAGGCCCCAAAGGGGTTAGCATTGGCTGCGCAAGGTCACATTCGACAAACCGCGTAGCCGCGAATGCCTCTCGATCCGGATAAGTTCGGCCAACCGCGGTGACCTTTACACCCGTAGCCTCGAGCCGCCGCAAAATACAACATCCGATCTGACTCGTAGCACCGGTAACTAATGTAGACTGCCTATTCAGCGCTCAAACTTTCATACTGGTTGCATGCGGTACATTAAGCGGCCTCATCCGAAAAACCGGCATCTTTCGCTGCTTGAACTAAAACCCCGTATACCGCAGACAAACACCGACAGAAGAGCCTAAAATCAGCGCCAGCAGGAACGAGAACATTCCGATAAAATTATAATCACACGAAAGTTGGACAATAGACCAAACGCGAGGCACTCGAAAAGGGTGTATTCAACGGAATGAATCAGTCGCTTAACCCACCTCTTACTACTGAAATGCAGAAATTATAATATTTGTTTCCTCTTCAACGAGAATAATAAATTTTTGGCTTTCAACAGCGCCAATTTTACAAAGCCGGTGAAATATCTGTCCTTCAAATTTTTTTTAATCTATCCAAACTAAGTAAAGTAAAATTCGTTTAGTTCGAAGATACTGAAGAGTTAGAATTATTCGTATGCATATAGTTTGTATGTGGACTTTAGTTCATTTTTTTGCAGAGAATAAATTTTTTGGCGCTTTCAGATGGTCTTTCACTGTTGTGTTCGAAATAATCCGATCCAAGACTATAACCATTGCCAATTGCATATAGTACATTTCAAAAAACGCGTGATTTTTTGTGACTCCTGCCGCGAAATAACCAATAAATGAAAGCTGAAGCATTTGGGCTAGATCCCTTGCCCAGGTTAGTTCAGGATCATTTTTCGTTTGATTATAGATTCTATTTGTTTGCAGTAATGCCGTGACACCCAAGAATAAATATATTGCCAGGCCAACGTAGCCATGCTCACCTAGCACCTGAAAGTAATTGCTATGCGGTTCCATTCGTGCTTCACGCAGAACAGATTTAAATCCCCCCCCAACTATCGGACTCTTACCCGCAAGTTCGTCTACGATGTAGTTCCAAATTTTAACTCTATGTTGGAACGAGCTGTCGCCTTCGATTTCGGTTGAAGTCTGGTGTTTTTCGAACAAGCCAGATAGTCGCTCTTTCGGTAAAACAAGAAAGAGAACAGATAAAGTCAAGACTGCAACTACGGCAAGTTTTAACTTATTCTTCGAACGCATCCACCAAAACACCGCCATTAGAGCGAATACGGCAAAAACAGTCCTCGAAGTTGTACCAATCATTCCCATGACCGTTAAGCCAGTGACAATTAACATTGCCCATCGCACATATTTATGACGGGATTGCAAGGCAAGGTAATACATCAATGGTATCGACATCATGAATGCTCGAGCGATTTCATTGGTTCCAAAAATCGCAGATTTCTCTGGGCCTAGAACGTGATAATTTCCGCCGGTTATGAGGGTAAATACCCCAGATTTCACCCCCCAGAAAGCCATTGAAATACAAACAATCCAGATTAATCCGTGCAGCCTTAATCTATCCCGAATTAAAATCGTTGTAACACTCATCATTACAAAGACTTTAAGCCAATCCGTATACGCTTGAAACGCATGATCCGGGTACTTCGCAACAAAAGTCGTGAATGAGGTCCATACAAAGAATATTACCGTGAATATGCTAATGGCGCTTAGAGGGTACTTTTTTTCCTCTCTGGATAAAAAAATGAAAATAATTGTCATAAGGGCAATTATTTTTCCCCAATCCAAATTAAGCAGCCCCCATACGACCCGATGCGGATTTAACCAGGTAAACCAATAGTACATATACACACCAACATGCGGGTATATTGTGATCATTGGAATTGCGAGCAAGAACGTAAGCTGTAGAACGATGGCTCTCATATTACTCTTTCAAGCTCATGCGGTTGGAGCCAAACATCGTATGGCACCTTAGAGATTTCACAAACAACCGAGTATATCATGGTTATCGTAACATAAGTGTTGCTAATCTTAGGTTACACTTAGATTTAGTATCCAACATTGATTCTCGACAGATTCCTGAATTTACGATAATATTCCCATTCTATACTTGGCCTTGATGGGTTGTGACACTCAAATTATTGTCTCCCTCGTCAGTCGGCCGTTAACGGAGTGACGTCGATTGAGCGGCTTTTTATTGCTACTAACGCTTATAGCGAGCATTTGGCTTTTTTACTGGTCAATTATGGTCGAGAAAAAGACTGATGAATTTATTGGGAAATTTCCTTTCGCTCCCCGATTTGGTGAACAAAAGAGTCAAGATGTAGAAAATGATGTTAAAGGGCAAAAAATACATAGTTGGAGAAGGAAATAGCATTCAAAGCCACTTTATTTCTTACTAAGATGTTTCGTTTCCAAACATAGCAAAAATTATGCAAAGCTGGGATTCCGTTCGGGATATTATCCAACCATCCACATCAGCTACCCGTCCGGCCT
>JAJFJB010000307.1 GCA_021774435.1 Alphaproteobacteria bacterium | reverse complement strand
TGGCCGACCCCGGCGGCATCTGCATCTCCCGCGCCGCCCGCGACCAGATCCGCGACAAGCTCGATTATGCGCTGGACGATCTTGGCGAGGTCGAAGTCAAAAACATCGCGCGCCCGGTGCGCGCCTTCCGTGTTCTGCCCGAGGGCGAGACGGCGAAGGCCGCAAGGCGCGGCTCCAATGCCTGGCAAAAATATGCCGCCGCCGCGGTGATCGTCCTTGCCGCGATTGGCGCTGGCGGTTGGTGGTGGTCGCAGCCCGATTTCGAACCGGCGGATCCAGCCAAGTACGCTTATTCGTTGCCGGAGAAACCGTCCATAGCCGTGTTGCCCTTCGACAATTTGTCGGGCGACTCAGCACAGGAATATTTGGCTGATGGTATGACCGAAACCATCACCTCGGCTCTTTCAGCAATTCCCGAAATGTTTGTCATCGCGCGCAATTCCACCTTCACCTACAAGAATAAGCCGGTGAAAGTGCAGCAAGTCGCCGAGGAACTTGGAATTCGCTACGTTCTCGAAGGCAGCCTGCAGAGAGATGGCGACCGTCTCCGTGTCACGGCGCAGTTGATCGACGCCGTGAAGGGGCACCATTTGTGGTCCGAGCGCTATGATCGAAAATCGTCTGATTTTTTCGCGGTACAGGACGATATCACGCTGCAAATTGCGTCTTCACTGCAGGTTAATCTAACCGAAGGTGCGCGAGCACGCCTTGGCAAGGGCTCGACCAAAAACCTCAGTGCCTGGAGCGATTACGTAAAGGGTCGCGCCCTGTTCTTTCGCATTACAAAGAAGGACAATGCGGAAGCACGGAAACTGTTCCAAAAAGCGTTGGAATTGGACCCGCAATTCCTCTGGGCCCAACGCGGTATCGGCTGGACACACGCATCCGACGCACGGGGAAGGTGGGGCGAATCTTACACAAAGTCTTTGCAGCTCGCGCGAGAGGCTGCAAACAAGGCATTGGCCATATATTCCGATGATGCCGGGACGCACGCTCTTCTCGGCAACATCAATTTAATCGAAGGCAAACAGGAGGAGGCCATCGCTGCCGGGCGAAAAGCGATCGAACTCGATCCCGGAAGCGCCGATGCCCACGCCGTTCTCGCGATTTCAATCTACTATTCAGGCGATTTCAAAGAGACTATCGCACTAACTAAAAAAGCGATGCGTCTCTACCCCCATCATCCCGTTTGGTACTTTAGCCGAATCGGCACGGCGCACATGATGCTCGGCAATTATGACGAAGCCATTGCAGCAATGAAAATTCGGCTTGCCGACAATCCGGCGAGAACGGGAAGCATGTCCGATTTGATAGCGGTCTACAGCATGGCCGGAAATATGGAAAAGGCGCGTGAGATGGTGGAGCAATTGCTTGCCACGAGCCCATCATACAATTTGAAGCGGGCAGCACGACGTCATCGTTTCAAAAATCCGAAACATTTGGCGCGCGTTATCGATGCACTGCGTAGGGCAGGATTACCAGAGAAAGCACCGCTTAAGTTGCCCGACAAACCCTCCATCGCCGTGCTCCCTTTCGATAATCTTTCCGACGACAAAGAGCAAATCAGCCTCGCTGACGCTCTGAGCGAAAACATCATTTCGGCGCTGGCAACGATCCCCGAGATGTTCGTCATCGCACGAAACTCGAGTTTCACTTACAAGGGAAAAGCGACGAAAGTCCAGAAAATCGCAAAAGAATTGGGGGTCCAATATATCCTTGAAGGAAGCATCCAAAAGGCAGGAAAAAATCTGCGTGTCACCGCACAATTGATAGAAGCCGACAAAGGACGACATTTGTGGTCGGACCGCTATGATCGTCGCACCGCTGACGACCTATTTGCACTGCAGGATGAGATTACGCTTGAAATCGTCTCAGCACTGCAAGTCACTCTCACGGAGGGAGATAAGGCCCAGCTCTCCACTGCACGAACAAGAAACCTCCGGGCCTGGATATTGGCCGTGAAAGGTAGGGCAGCCTTCCTAAAATTTACACAAGCAGAGAACGATCGCGCGAGAGAGTTATTCCAGAAGTCCCTCGAATTGGATCCGCAATTCATATGGCCTCAACGAGGAATTGGTTGGACACATGTACTTGATGCGAGGCGGCTCTGGAGCGAGTCAAAAGATCAATCGATGCGTCTTGCGAAGGAAGCAGTCGCTTTGGCCACCACGACGAATCCCAACGACTCGGAAGTTCACGCCTTACTCGGGAACATCCATATGTTGGAGGGAAAGTTTGACCAGGCTATCAAAGCGGGACGTAAAGCGATCGCACTTGCTCCTAACATCGCCGACAATTACACAGTGCTTGCAATGACAACACACTATTTCGGTGACTTTAAGGAGACAATAGCCTTAACCAAGCAAGCGATGCGTCTGCACCCCAAATTTCCGGCTTGGTACATTTATCGGCTTGCCAATACCCAGATGATGGCTGGTGACTTCAAATCGGCGATTCCATCCATCAAAGCTTATCTCGAGAAAAATTACACTATGCGGGGACGCCTCGGTCTTGCTACAGCCTACAGTATGGCCGGCGACTCCAAGAAGGCCCGCGAACTCGTGACAAAGCTACTTGTCGATAAGCCGTCACTTTCATTGAAGTATGCCGCTAAGATTCACCGCTTCAGAGATCCCAAACATCTAGAACGCATCCTCGACGCCCTGCGTAAGGCGGGTGTCCCCGAAGCGCCTGTCGCGACGCAACCGGCCAAGCAATAGATCGACGCCGGCTCCGGCAGCGTTTATGAAGTCGGTGAGGTACGGGAACCGCCCGCACCCCGTTTCGCCGGTGACCGCGCGTGAGGCGCATCCATGACACAAGAGAAAGATCAGGCGCTGCGCCTCGGCGAGTTTGTTTCGCTGATGGCGTTGATGACGTCCCTGGTCGCGCTGTCCATCGATGCCATGCTGCCGGCGCTTGCCGATATTGGGCGCGATTTGGGCGTCACCGACCCCAACGAGCCACAGCTTGTCGTCTCGGTGCTGTTTCTCGGTCTGGCCCTGGGACAAGTCGTCTACGGCCCGGTCTCGGACGCAATCGGACGCAAGACTCCGATCTATATCGGGCTGGCGATCTATCTCGTCGGGTCGGTGCTTTGCATCCTTGCGGAGAGCTTCACGATCATTCTCGTGGGGCGGTTTCTGCAGGGGCTGGGAGTCGCAGGGCCGCGGATTGTCACCATGGCACTGATCCGCGACCAGTATGCCGGCAGTGCCATGGCGCGGATCATGTCCCTCATCATGGCCGTCTTCATCATCGTGCCCGCTATCGCCCCGGCGCTGGGTCAGGGCATTCTGGAGATTGCGCCGTGGCGGGCGATCTTCGGCTTGCTGCTCGCGCTAGCGACAATCGCCTTCCTGTGGTTCTCGCTGCGCCAGCCGGAGACGTTGCCGGCGGCCAAGCGTCTGCCCTGGTCGCTGACCCGGATGGCGATGGGCCTGTTGGAAACCCTGCGTACCCGCGCCGCGATGGGCTACGCCATTTCCGCCGGGCTGGTTTTCAGCGGCTTCATCGGCTATCTGACCTCGGCACCGCAGATCTTTCAGACGCAGTACGGCCTCGGCGCGCAATTCCCCTTCTATTTCGGCGGCTTGTCCCTGGCCATCGGCGCCGCCTCGCTGCTGAACGCGCGCTTCGTGATGCGGTTCGGCATGCAGCGCCTGGCGCGCTGGGCGCTGCTGGCCCAATGCGCGGCGTCGATCCTGTTCGTCGGCCTCGCCTTGACCATCGACGGCGGTCTGACGCTCTGGCCCTTCATGGCATGGGGCACCATCGCCTTCTTCTGCCAGGGCCTGCTGTTCGGCAATCTCAACGCCATGGCCATGGAACCGCTCGGCCACATCGCCGGCATCGGTGCGGCCGTGGTCGGGACGCTCACCAGCCTCATCTCGCTCCTGCTCGGTACGGCCATCGGTCAGGCCTATGACGGCACCGTCCTGCCGCTACTCGCCGGATTCGCGGCGCTGGGCGCCGCCGGTCTGGCGGTTATGTGGTGGACCGGACGGTCGCCGAAGAAGCCGGAAGGCGCGTGAAGACATCAATGGATCTCCTACCGGAGTAAGGTTCCGCCCGAGCCATTCCGGCCTATACTCTAAAGGACCGTGGCAAACGCCCTGACCATCGCGCGAATGATCGGCCTGCTCGTCTTGGCGACAGGGGCAGGGCCGGCTGCGGCCCAATCGCCGGCGCACGTCGATCTGATGCTGGTGCTCGCCATCGACGGCTCCGGCAGCACGATGAACGGCGATTTCGAGACCCAGATCGCAGGCCATGTTCAGGCCCTGCAAAGCCCCGAAGTCATGAAGACGATCCGCGCCGGCGCGCTCAAGCGCATCGGCGTGTCCGCCATCGTCTGGTCCGACGACCCGCAACAGACCCGCTGCGTGCCCTGGACCATCATCGCCGATGAAGCCGACGCCGCCCGCGTCGCTGAGCGCCTGCGCCGCCGCTGCAGGATTCTCGGCGGCACCACCGCCATCGGCGGCGCGATCCGGAATGCGACCAACCAGTTCGCGTGGAGCAGACTCGTCTCCGACCGCTGGGTCATCGACATCTCCGCCAACGAACCGGCGAACGAAGGCTTCGTTGCGCCCTACCGGCAGACCGCCCTCAACCGGGGCGTCGTCATCAACGGCCTCGTCCTCGAACCGCCCGGCCACAAAACCGAGTCCGGCGAACAATTCCAAGGCCTGATGCGGTACTTCCGGAAAAACATCATCGGCGGCCCGAGAAGCTTCGCCCTGACCGCCACGCGTGGAGCTTACGCCAAGGCCCTGATTCAGAAATTGGTGCGCGAAATCGACGGCCAGCGGGAAGGGGTCTGACAAGGAGAGCGGTGAAATGGTCAGGCGAGATGATCAACCACCGTATCTTGCCCAACCATTACACGCATGCCCGGTAAACCGCCTTCGACCGCTAAGGGTTGCGATCCGGCGGCACTGCGGCAACTAAATCTCTAAAACCATATGCGGGCGGCCGTCTGAGGTTTTCTCAACAGTCTTGCCTTTGCCATCTACGGTGCAGCTGACCCGTTGTCTAAAGTTGGAGAAACTCTTGAACGTCACCACATCGACCGGTTCATCGAAGTGCACAGTGACGCGAAACCGCCCTGGCATCGGGAGTGTCTGGACGTCGATAAGCTCGCCTTCAAACGGTTGACCCAGATAATGGCCGCGCACCTTGGCGCCACCGTCAACAACATAGGGCGGCGGACCGTTGCCGGCGGCGGCGTGCAGCGTGTTCCAGTCCTTGTATCCGTGCTGGTGAGCCAACAACTCCAAAGATTTGCTGTGGGTAATTGTCTCACCGCCAGCCTTAAGTTCGGCGCGTAAGCGCTTAGCGCGTTCCTTTAAGACCACAATGGAAGGAAGCGGCGTGGGGGATTCATTCATAGCTTTGCCTCATACAATGTTTATATGCGGAGAAACTATGGTGCTCGCATTGCCATCAATCCGCATGTCACTGAATTCGGCGGATCGTTCGAAAGAGTTTCACCAAGGCTTTCGCCAGCGAGCGGCGGGGACTCTCACCCGAAAGGCGATTTAATCCGCCAAACGACGGTTGTCAATGCAGGTTTTGGCTTCTGGGAATTTGGGCTATTTTTCGCGCCTGTAAATACCCATGACGACACCATTTTCCGTCGTTCCCGACTTTACGAGGGTCAGCCGGTCTGCAACGGCGCGTTCCTCGAAAATCCGTTTCCCCGGACCCACCATAACGGGAAAGGTCCATAGCCGGAATTCGTCGATCAGGTCGTGGGCGAGTAGGAATTGGATGAGCTGCCAACTGCCATGAACTTGCAGCAGCGGCCTGTCCTGCGATTTGAGCCGTGCAATCTCCGTTGCCAGATCGCCCGTGACCGCAATGGAATTCCGCCACCTCAATTCCGTCAGCGTATTGGTCACGACGTATTTGGTTGCCTGGTTGAGCAGGCGTGACGCGGCATCGTCGTCGCCAGTGGTGGTAAAATGGGCCGCGAAAATTTCATAGGTCTTTCGGCCCAGCAATAGATCATAGGGCGCCGCCATCGCTTCCGCGCCGACCTGCGCCATGACTTCATCCCAATACGGCATCGCCCAGCCGCCCTGCGTAAACCCGCCCGAAACATCCTCCTCGGGCTGCCCGGGCGCCTGCATGACGCCGTCAAGCGTAACAAAGGTCAAAATCGCTAGGTCTCGCATCGGTCCTGGTTTCCATGACAGGTTGATGGTGCGATCAGTATTACGGTTCTAATCCCTTTCCTCCAGAGCGCATTAATGAAGGACGTGAATAATGTCAGAAAATACGCGATCTTTGTCCCTGCGTTCGCCGAGGAACAGTAGCCATTGATCCTGCTCCCGCCCGCGCCGTAACATCGGGCTCCTGCCGTACTCTCGGAGCCCATTTATGATCGACCCGATCCGCCTGGAATTGATCAAGAACGCCCTCGTCATGGTATCGGACAATATGATGGTGTCGGTGCTGCGTACCTCGCGCTCGACCCTGATCAAGTCGAACATGGATTTCTCGGCCTCGATCCTCGACGGCGACGGGAACATGGTGGCGCAGGGGCTGGCCTTGCCGGCGCATCTGGGAGCCACGATGCCAGCCTTGCAGGGTTGCCTCGATTATTTCGGCGACGATATCAGGCCGGGCGACATCCTGGCGAACAACGACCCCTATGCCGGCGGCAGCCATCTCAACGACATTTTCATGTTTAAGCCCGTCTACAAGGACGGCGTGCGGATCTGCTTTCTGGGGCTAATCCTGCATCACACCGATCTCGGCGGCCGGGTCGCCGGCGGGCAGGCCGCGGACAGCAACGAGATTTTCCAGGAAGGGCTGCGCATCCCGCCGAGCAAGATCTATGTCGATGGCAAACCCAACGACACGCTGATGCGGCTGATCGAGCACAACACGCGCGTGCCGGACAAGGTCATGGGTGACGTGCGGGCGCAGGTAGCGGCCCTGATCACCGGGGCCGGCGAGATCGAGAAGCTGATCGAGGCGTACGGCGCCGGCGAATTGCAGACCTATATGACGGCGCTGATCGATTACACCGAACGGCTGGTGCGCAACGCCATTCGGGAACTTCCCGACGGCGAGGCGGAGTTTACCGAATACAACGACGATGACGGCGTCGGCGGCGGGCCAGTGACGATACACGTCAAGCTGACCGTGAAGGGCGACGAGATCGTGGCCGACTTCACCGGCACCTCGCCGCAGATGGGCGGCGCGCTGCACACCAACTACTGGTTCACCGCCTCGCTGACCTATGCCGCGCTGCGCACCGTGATGCCGGCGGACACACCGAACAATGTCGGCTTCTACCGGCCGATCACCGTCATCGCGCCGGAAGGCTGCTGGGTCAATCCACGCTATCCCGCCGCCGTCGGGGGGCGTGGCCAGGGCGGCTACCGGGTGCGCACGGTCGTGACCGGCGCGCTGACGACGCTCTATCCTGACCGCATGCCCGCCTGTCCCGGCGGCAACGAATTCGGCCTGTCGGTCACCGGTACGACGCCGGACCACAAGCGCTTCCTGCATGTCGAGTTCCACAACGTCACCGGGCGCGGCGGCGGCCCCGACGCGGACGGCCAGGACGCCGGACCCTACTGGCTCGGCAACATGGCCAACACATCGGTCGAGATCATCGAGGCCGAGAACCCGCTGATGATCGAGGAATACGGCTTCCTGCCCGACACCGGCGGGCCCGGCAAATATCGCGGCGCGCTCGGCATGGTGCGGCAATACCGGCTACTGGCTGAAGACGCCATCGTGCAACTGCGCGCCGACCGGCATGTCTATCCGTGCTGGGGCATCTTCGGCGGCAAGCCGGGCGGGCTGAGCCATTCCTATTTCGTGCGCGATGGCGCGCGGGAGGAGGCACCGTCCAAGTTCGTGCGGCCGATGAAGCAGGGCGAAACTTTCCGGGCCGAGATGGCCGGTTCCGGTGGCTATGGCAATCCCTTCGAACGCGATCCTCAGCGCGTGGCCGACGATGTGCGGGAGGAGAAAATTTCCGCCGCCCATGCCGAGTCGGAATATGGCGTCGTCGTCGATCCGGACACATGCGCCTTGGACGAAGCGGCAACTGGGGCGTTGCGCCAGAATCAGGCAGGTGCCCAATGAGCGGTTATCGTCTCGGCGTCGATATCGGCGGCACCTTCACCGACATCGTCCTGCTCGGCGCGGACGGCGCGCTGTACAACAAGAAAATCCTCTCCACCCCCGACGATTACAGCCGCGCCATCGAAGACGGCGTCCGGGATCTCCTTCAGACGACGGGGATCGCGGCCGCCGACATCGGCGAGGTCGCGCACGGCACCACGGTGGCGACCAATGCAATCATCGAACGCAAGGGGGTCAAGGTCGCGCTGATCACCACGGCGGGGTTCCGCGATATTCTGGAAATCGCACGCTTCCGCGCCCCGCGTCTGTACGACATCTCCTTCCGCAAGCCCGAACCGCTTGTCGAACGGCGGCTGCGCTTCACGGTGCCGGAACGGATTACCGCCGCCGGCTCAGTGGACCTGCCACTGGACGAAGCTGCCTTAACTGAGGTCGCCGAGGCTTGCGCCGCCGCCGACGTGAACGCCATCGCGGTCTGTTTCATCAACGCCTATGTCGATGGGCGGCACGAGGAGGCGGCGGCGGCGATCCTGCGCGACAAGCTGCCCGGCATTCCCGTGACGGTATCGAGCGAGTTGGTGCCGCAAATTCAGGAATATGAGCGCACCAGCACGGCGGTCGTAAACGCCTATATCCGGCCCGTAATCGAGCATTACGCGGATCGGCTGGAGACCCGGCTGACCGAAATTGGCATTACGGCACCGGTCAACATCATGCAATCGAATGGCGGCGTCCTGCCGGCCAAGGTCGCGGCCCGCAAGCCGATCTTCGTTATCGAAAGCGGCCCCGCCGCGGGGGTCGTCGGCGCGCAACGGCTCGGCGAGAAATTAGGCATTCCCGACTGTATCGTCTTCGACATGGGCGGCACGACGGCGAAGGCCTCGATCATCGCCGGCGGCACCTTCGCCATGGCGCCGGAAACCGAAGTCGGCGGCGACGCGGCGCTCGGCCATCGCATGACCCAGGGCGGCGGCTATGTCGTGCAGGCCCCAACCATCGATATCGCGGAAGTCGGCGCGGGCGGCGGCAGCATCGCCTGGATCGATTCCGGTGGCGGCATCCAGGTCGGCCCGCGCAGCGCGGGTGCTGCCCCCGGCCCGGTCTGTTACGGCCAGGGCGGCACCGACGCCACGGTCACCGACGGCAATTTGCTGCTTGGCTATTTGAACCCCGCTGCGCTCGTCGGCGGCGAACTATCCCTCGACCGTGACGGTGCGCAAGTAGCCGTATCCGCGTTGGGCGAGGCCATAGGCCAGGATACGACCGATACGGCCTACGGAATCCACCTCATCGCCAACGCGCGCATGATGCGGGCCTTAAGCTCCGTGTCTTCGGAACGCGGGCTCGACCCGGCACAATTTCCCCTGCTCGCCTTCGGCGGCAATGGCGGGGTGCATGTCTGCAACCTTGCGGAAGCGCTGGGGTGTCAAAAAGTCCTGGTGCCGCCCGCCGCCGGCCTGTTCAGCGCGCTGGGGCTGCTCTTCGCCGATGTGGAGCATCAATGCATCCGGGCCTACTACCAGCCTTTCGACGCGCTCGACCTAGGCGCCTGCAACGCCGCCTTCACCGCCTTGCAGAGGGAAGCGGACAGCCTCGTCGCATCGGACGGTTACGCGGCGGAGTCACGGCGGCTCACCTTTTCCGCCGAACTGAAGTATGTCGGCCAGAACACTGCCCTGCCCTTGCCGGTGCCGCACCTGCCGCTGACGACCGATGATCTCGCCGCCCTCGCCGAAAGTTTTGCCGTCGCCCATGAAGACACCTTTGGCTATCGCTCCGATGAAGAAAGCGTTCAATTCGTCTCTCTCAAAGCGGTCGGCCAAGGCCTATCTGACACACCGCGCCTGCCCGACAGCATCACGTTACTGCAACAGAGCCATCCCGCATCGACAACACGCCAGGCCTATTACGGTCCGGACCATGGCTGGCTCGAAACCCCGGTGATCTCCAGGGCAACGCTGAACGACATTTCGCAAGCTGGCCCGCTGATCGTCGAGGAATATGACTGCACGACCGTCGTGCGGCCCGGCTGGAACGCGCGCCTGGATGGCTGGAGCAATATCGTGATTAAGCATTGCTAAACTACAACCATAGAGATAGCATATTAAAAATTATTATTTTTAGAAGAAATCCTAACACTCTAGAGGCAAGAAAATGTCGCAATTAAGGCAACGTAACAATTCCGAAAATCAGAACGATAGACAGGTCAACGAAGAGCGGAGAACGGAAGAACATAAAGAGCGGTCGGATAAAATAAACTACGCATTATCTCATTCTGAATTTTCTCGATTGAAATCGGAAACTTTACGAAACTTAAGGGATGTTTTTCTACAACAATTATCAACCATTGATATGGTCCAAGTTAGCCAAAAATGTGCAAACTTATTAAAAAAAACAGAAGAGCTTAACAATATTAGAAGCATAATTAGCAAAGATTTTTCTCGCCTCGAATCTTACAGAAAAATACTGAATGAAATTAGAATTGAATGCGCCAACGATATTCAAGAAATTTCGAATCAGTTAATAGATTCCAATTATATGGAATTTTTCGAGGTATTGAGAGATTCTGGACGATTTCAGTTCCTCGGAATCTCAAAAGAACACCTTCCAATAACAGAAAAAAGTCTAGTATACAGCTTATTGTTAGAAGATGAAGAAATAGAAATTCTTTGGAAAATTTTTGAAGCCTTACTATCCGGGACTTCTACAGATGAAACTGAAGAAGAAGATACAAGAAGCAGAAGAATTTTACAGCATGTTTTAAGAGAAACCTATGATATTATCGAAACAACCCTTCCACCATATCAAACGGAAAACTCAGACAAAAGCAAATGCTTTTCGT
>JAJFJB010000306.1 GCA_021774435.1 Alphaproteobacteria bacterium | reverse complement strand
TCGAAGCGACCTTTCCCGACGGGACCAAACTGGTCACCGTTCACGAACCTATTCGCTGAGGAGGCTCGCGATGATCCCCGGAGAAATCATATGTCAGAAGGGTACGCTGACCCTCAACGAAGGACGCGAGACCTTGATCCTGATTGTCGCCAATACCGGCGACCGTCCTGTTCAGGTCGGCTCGCATTATCATTTTTTCGAGACCAACACGGCGCTCGATTTTGACCGGGACGCGGCGAAAGGGTTTCGCCTTGATATCCCGGCGGGAACGGCGGTGCGATTCGAGCCCGGTCAATCGCGCGAGGTTGCGCTGGTGAAATATGCGGGCGATGGCGTTGTGTTCGGTTTCAACGGGCGCGTCAACGGCGCGTTGGAGGGATAACCATGGCCTTCGAAATTTCGCGTGGCGCCTATGCCGCAATGTTCGGTCCGACGACGGGCGACAAGGTCCGGCTTGCCGATACCGATCTCATTATCGAAGTCGAAGACGACCGGACGACCTATGGCGAGGAAGTAAAGTTCGGCGGCGGTAAGGTTATTCGTGATGGCATGGGGCAATCGCAAGTGACTCGTGCGAACGGTGCGGTGGACACCGTTATTACGAACGCGCTGATCATGGATTACTGGGGCATCGTCAAAGCTGATATCGGCATCAAGGATGGCAAGATCACGGGAATCGGAAAGGCAGGAAATCCGGACGTGCAACCCGATGTCGATATTACCATCGGTCCGGGAACCGAAGCGATCGCGGGCGAGGGGCGGATCGTAACGGCGGGCGGGCTCGACGTGCATATCCATTTCATTTGCCCGCAGCAGGTCGAAGACGCGCTGATGAGTGGCGTTACGACCATGATGGGCGGCGGGACCGGTCCCGCGGAAGGGACCAATGCGACGACGTGCACACCGGGGCCATGGCATATCGGGCGCATGTTGCAGGCAGCCGAAGGGCTGCCGATGAATCTCGGCTTTCATGGCAAGGGCAACGCGACCTTGCCGAGTGCGCTGATGGAGCAGGTCGAAGGCGGCGCCTGCGGCTTGAAACTGCACGAGGATTGGGGCACGACACCGGCGGCAATCGATAATTGCCTGTCGGTTTGTGACGATACGGACATCGCGGCGACGATCCATACCGACACCTTGAACGAGTCCGGTTTCGTCGAGAATACGATTGCTGCCTTCAAGGGCCGCAATATCCACGCCTTCCATACGGAGGGGGCGGGCGGCGGACACGCGCCGGACATCATCAAGGTTTGCGGTGAAACCAATGTGCTGCCGTCTTCTACGAACCCGACACGGCCTTTCACGGTCAACACCGTGGACGAACATCTAGATATGCTGATGGTCTGTCACCATCTCGATCCCAATATTCCCGAAGATGTGGCCTTCGCGGAGAGCCGGATCCGGCGCGAAACGATCGCCGCAGAGGATATCCTGCACGACATCGGCGCCTTCAGCATGATCGCTTCCGACAGTCAGGCCATGGGCCGGGTCGGCGAAGTGATCATCCGCACCTGGCAGACGGCGGACAAGATGCGCAAGCAGCGGGGGCGCCTGGCCAATGAAACCGGCGATAACGACAATTATCGCGCCAAGCGCTACATCGCGAAATACACGATCAATCCGGCGCTGGCGCACGGCATTGCAGAGTATGTCGGTTCGATCGAGGTCGGAAAATTCGCGGACCTCGTCTTGTGGAAACCGATGTTCTTTGGCGTGAAGCCGGATATTGTTCTGAAATGCGGCACGATTACCGCGGCCGCCATGGGTGATCCGAACGCTTCGATTCCCACGCCTCAGCCGGTGCATTACCGCACGATGTTCGGTGGCTTTGGCCGGTCCTTGCAGCAGAGCCGGATAACCTTCGTCTCGCAGTCAGCAGAACAGGCCGGCATTGCCGAACGGCTGGGCCTCGAAAGCAATGTTCTGCCGGTGAAGGGCGTTCGCGCCGTCGGCAAGAAACAAATGATCCTCAATGACGCGACACCCGATATCTCAGTCGACCCTGAAACCTATGAAGTGAAAGCGGATGGTGAATTGCTCACCTGTGAACCAGCCGAAGAATTGCCAATGGCGCAACGCTACTTCCTGTTCTGATGGCCATGAAACGCGCGATCCAAACCGAACTGGCGGGGCATTGGCCGCGAGATAATGCGGTGGGCGTTGTAACGCTCGCTTATGACGACAGACATCGGCGGCGGCTTCGGTTGACGACGGATAGTGGCGAGGCGTTCCTGCTCGACCTCGACCGTGCTTCAGTGTTACGAGAAGGTGATGGGTTGCGGCTCGAAGATGGTTCGTGGGTTGAAGTATCGGCGGCGCCGGAAGACGTGGTCGACGTCTATGGCGACACGGCGCGCGCGACGGCGAGATTGGCCTGGCATCTGGGAAATCGCCACCTTCCGGTCCAGATCCTTGATGATGGGGGCATCCGGTTTCGGTACGACCATGTCATCGAGGCAATGGTGCAGGGTCTCGGCGGCGGCACGGTTCGAAAGCAGGCGCCCTTCACGCCCGAGGGTGGCGCCTACGAAACCGGCGGCGTTGGCCATCATCATCATGGCGTTGAACATGATGACCACGGACATCGGCATGACTGACGCGCGATTGGCTTTGGATACTTACCGGCTTGCGGCGTGGCTGTCGCCGGCGTTTCCCGTGGGGGCCTATACTTATTCGTCCGGGCTTGAGTATGCGGTGGAAGCTGCGCTGGTGTCGGATGTGACCTCGCTTGAAGCATGGCTTTCCGGACTGTTTCAGCATGGGCAGGGTGTTATCGACGGCGGATTCTTTTGTCTGGCGCACCGGGCTGCGCAGGCAAAGGATGAAGAACGGCTGGCGGAAATTATCGGATGGGCAGACGCCATGCGATCGACGGCGGAACTTGCGCTCGAAAGTGGCGCGCAGGGGGCGGCCTTCTTGAAAACCGTTCGCGCTGCTTGGCCTCATGAGGGACTCGACCGCCTGGCGGAAATTTCGAAGGCGCAGGGGCGTAAGCCTGCTTATGCGGTTGCCGTTGGCGCCACGTGCGGTTTCCATGGCCTGCAGATGGACGCTTCACTGACGGCTTTTCTGCACGCTCTCGGCGCGAACTTGGTATCTGCCGCGGTGCGCAGCATTCCGCTTGGGCAAACAGACGGGCAGCGGGTCACCGCGTCGTTAGAACCCATGCTCGTGCGTTTACGCGAAACAATTCAAAGCAAATCGCTCGAAGACCTTGGCGCGGCGACGCCGGTGGTCGATTGGGCATCGATGAACCATGAAACCCAGCATACGAGGTTGTTCAGATCATGACCGACAACAGCAACGGCCCTTTGCGGGTCGGCATTGGCGGACCTGTGGGATCGGGCAAGACGGCGCTCACCGACGCGCTGTGCAAGGCAATGCGGGACCGTTACGACGTGGCCGCCATCACAAACGACATTTACACGCGAGAAGACGCGGAGTTCCTCACGCGTAGCGGCGCACTGGCGGCGGACCGGATCATGGGTGTGGAGACGGGCGGTTGTCCGCATACCGCAATACGTGAAGATGCGTCGATGAACCTGGCGGCGATCGACGACATGAACCTTCGGTTTCCGGCACTTGAACTGATTTTCATCGAATCCGGTGGCGACAATCTGGCGGCAACGTTTTCGCCTGAATTGGCGGACATCACGATCTATGTCATCGATGTCTCGGCAGGTGATAAAATTCCCCGCAAGGGCGGGCCGGGCATCACCCGTTCCGATTTGCTGGTTATCAATAAGACCGATCTTGCCCCTCTCGTGGGCGCGGACCTTGGCGTTATGGACCGTGATGCAAAGAAAATGCGCGGCGAACGGCCCTTCTACTTCACTAATCTCAAGGCTGGAGACGGGGTTGCGGAGATCGTTGAGTTTATTATTACCCTTGGCGGACTCCCGGATCGACCCACGAAGTCGGTTGCCGCCGAATAAGGCCGACTGCCGGAAATCTCTGCGGCAAACTTCGGAATGCAGCGCCGGACTGAATTTGGTTACGCAAGCGCAGCATACAATTCGTCAATCTCGTATGGCTTTGGCAATACCGAGATATCCAAGCCTCGGCCTCGACCAAGTGCTCTTGCCAGTTTCGCGTAGTTTAAATTACCTGCTGAAGCGACGATGATCTTGGCGCTGCAACCTCGATCCCGGAGCCATTTTACGAGATGAAATCCATCAATGTCCGGCATGACAATATCAATCATGACGGTTGTCGGGTCGAATTCGTCTACCGCCTGCATGAAGCCTGTGCCATGTGTGGAAAGCCGCACATCGTATCCGAGGGTTCTTCCAACCGTTCGAACCATCTCACCGAGCTCAACAATATCGTCCACGACCAATAAGCGTCTGTCCGTCATTTTCCCCTCCGATCGCTGTCTTCGGTTAATCGCAAATTGTTCGCCAAGCGACCTTGCACGATGATGTTTTACGTTAAAATCGGCCGCAGTTTGGCGGCATTTGCTCGTTTCTGCCGCGTATCGACTTCGCTCATTGACTTTTCTCAACCGTGAAAGTTTCCCAAGTGGCCGGTGCCTGCTGTTGTTTCTTGACGATATCTTCAATTGCGTTGATTTTTTCCATGCCTTGCATCATGTCCGAACGAATAAAGTCGGCACGGCGTACAAGGCCCCGGCCCGCCGACAAATTTTGCTGCCAACCGTTCATTTTTACGGTCAAGCTACATAAAATTGCACCGATTGTGACGTGATGGCTGCGAACCAGTTTTTTGACGTTTGCGAACGATTCCGCTGAAATATCGTCCCACATCGATTCG
>JAJFJB010000305.1 GCA_021774435.1 Alphaproteobacteria bacterium | reverse complement strand
GGAAATTAGTGGCAAGACGACCTTGCTAAATTCAAGACATAGAAATACGCCGCCGGGCCGAAGAACCCGCCGCGCCTCCGCCAAGGCATGGTCTATCTCCGTTACGTTCCGGAGCCCAAAGGCGATCGTGTAGGCATCCATGCTGTTATCCGGCATAGGTAGCGCCTCGGCGTTGCCGACGGACCAGCGGATACCCTTGGTGATACCGCGGTCGATTGCCCTGTTTCGACCGACCGAGACCATCTCCGCGTTAATATCGCAGATTGTGACATCATCGCCGCCAGCATCAAGGTAGCGGAACGCAATATCGCCCGTACCACCAGCAACATCGATGAGGCGTAGTCCCGGCCGTGGCTTCAGGCGGTCGATCAGCGCCGCTTTCCAGAGCCGATGAATACCACCCGACATCAGGTCGTTCATGAGGTCGTATCGTGGCGCGACACTGTCAAACACGCCACGTACCAGGCGCGCTTTGTCATTCCGCTCGACGGTGCGGAACCCGAAATGGGCAGTCGGCTCGGCGCTGGTTGTACTGCGGTGCGTCATCGGCGCGACGATAACCCACCCGATACGGGTTTGCCAGACGCGTATCGGCGCTCCTATAACCTTATTCATGCCTGAATTGCCTGAAGTTGAAACCGTCTGCCGCGGCCTGCGGAAACCACTCGAGGGACGCGTATTGGTCCGTGTCGTGCAGCGACGGCCTGATCTACGGTTTCCGATACCCAAGCGCTTTCCCGAACGGCTCCTGAACCGAACGGTGCTCCGGGTCGAACGCCGGGCAAAGTTCATTCTCATGACTTTGGATGACGATACGGTTCTTATTGCCCATCTTGGCATGTCCGGGCGAATGACAATCCTAGAAGCGGCCGAAGCACCGCCTCCGGGCAAGCATGATCACGTTGAGTTTGAAACGGACCAAGGCGCAATTATCCGATACTGCGACCCGCGTCGCTTTGGCATGATGGATTTAACGACCGTGTCGGCACTGGATTCTCATAAAATGTTGAAATTGCTTGGACCGGAGCCGCTGGGCAACGCGTTCAATGCCGAGGTCTTGAACGAAGCCCTGGAAGGAAAGCGGACGCCGATCAAGGCGGCGCTCCTGGACCAGCGCAACGTTGCAGGCCTCGGCAATATTTATATCTGTGAAGCGCTTCACCGGGCCAGTATCTCGCCAAAGCGCTCGGCTCGGACGATTCCTGGCAAACGTGCGGAGCGGTTGGTCCGGGAAATTAGAGCGGTTTTGAGGGAGGCGATTGAGGCGGGCGGTTCGTCGTTGCGCGACTATGTCCAGGCATCAGGCGACCTCGGCTATTTTCAGCATAACTGGCAGGTATACGGCCGAGAAGGCGAGCCTTGTCGCTTCCCCGAATGCACCGGAACCGTGCGCCGAATCGTTCAAAGCGGTCGCTCGACATTCTATTGTGCATCGCATCAAAGATAGTGATATAGCACGGGCATATGCGACTAACGTCTTTCATCGCCGCCATTACTTTAATGGCCAGTTCCATCGTTCGTGCGGACGATTTTCTCGCAGGCTTCGAGGATGTGCCCGTTATGCCGGGTATTGAAGTGATTGGCGATGCGGGTGTTGCGTTCGATACGCCGGCGGGCCGAATTGTAGAGGCCTATGCGAGCGGTAATGTGACCCGCGAGGCAGTCCGTAAATTTTATCAAACGGCATTGCCGCAGCTGGGATGGACGCGGACGGGGGCGCTCATATTTAGTCGTGATGGTGAGAAACTGACGTTGGAACTGCTTGGAACTGGGGATGCCGTTACGGTGCGCTTCGAATTGGGACCGGCGCCTAAGTAGCCGGGCGATGACTTGAAAGGGAGAGACGGACAGATGCCTTATGAGAATATCTTGGTCGAAACACGCGATGCGGTAGGCCTGATTACGCTGAACCGTCCGCAAGCGCTCAATGCATTGTGCGCGGCGCTTATCGAAGAACTCGCCCAGGCTCTTGATACGTTCGAAGCGGATGATTCTATTGGTGCCATCGTGCTGACCGGTTCCGACAAAGCCTTTGCCGCTGGCGCGGATATCAAGGAAATGGCGGAGCGGTCCTACGTTGACGTGTATCTGTCCGACTTCATCACCGTCGGTTGGGAACGGGTTTCGACGTGCCGCAAGCCTGTTGTGGCGGCCGTGGCCGGTTATGCGCTGGGCGGCGGCTGCGAGATGGCGATGATGTGCGATTTTATCATTGCGGCGGATACAGCGCGTTTTGGTCAGCCGGAAATCACCATTGGCGCAATTCCCGGTGCCGGCGGAACACAACGCCTGACGAGGTTCGTTGGTAAATCCAAGGCGATGGAAATGTGCCTTACGGGGCGGATGATGGATGCCGACGAGGCCGAACGTTGTGGTCTCGTCAGCCGCATCGTCCCGGCGTCCGAGTTGGTCGATGAAGCGGTAAAGGCGGCGGCGAAGATTGCATCGATGTCGCGGCCGATTGCGATGATGGCGAAGGAGTCGGTGAACCGGGCTTATGAGACGACATTGGCAGAAGGCGTCCTGTTCGAACGCCGGGTCTTTCACACCGTCTTCGCGACGGAGGATCAGAAAGAGGGCATGGCCGCCTTTGTCGAAAAGCGAAAGCCGGCCTTCAAGAACCGATAGGCGCGTCGCAAGTCGCCTCCTGTTAATCGAGGTTGACGCAGGGCTGGCCCGTCGATATAAGCCGCAGGCTTGATCCATTGAAAACAGTGACAGGTTGAACCATGGCGAATCATCTATCCGCCAAAAAGCGGATCCGTAGTACAGCACGGCGCACCGATATTAACCGGACGCGCCGCGGACGGATTCGGACCTTCGTGCGTAAGGTTGAAGAGGCGATCGCCAGCGGCGACAAGGCTTCGGCAGAAACGGCAATGAAAACGGCAATGCCGGAACTTCATCGCGGCGTGCTGCGCGGTATTCTTCACAAGAATACTGCGGCGCGAAAAATTTCTCGGCTGACGAAGCGAATCAAGACGCTTTGACGCAACGCACGTTAGAGTCTTTTGGCAGCAGCCGCATTCATCGAATGCGGCTGTTTTTTTATTGTTGTGCGGCTTCAAATTTATCCTAGCGAAGATTCAACGGCTTAGCTTAAAAGGCTGAATTTCGGTGGCGATTTTTTTAAGTGTTCCCTTTTCGGTCTCGTTGCATGCTGAAAAAAGCACCGGTAGATTTAGGATGTGGCGAACATCTTGACCGGTTCGAAGTCAAGTTAACAACAGTAAAAAGCGGCGGCAAAACGTCCAATCGGCGAAAGCGGGGATAGAGAAGCGGGACCTCAAAGTTTAATTTTGGTTTCTGCTTAGTCCTTTATTTGGATAATTTTGGTTTTCCAAAAGAAAATCTCTTTTGGAATAGGGATTACTTTGTCCCAAAAGTAGCTATATGTGGTTAACTTGGTTCTAGTTTGCGCGGCATGTTTGGTGCGGTGCAGGCGAACTCCCCTTGATTAGGTGGCCGTCCAAAGTGAATACGAGGTTCTCTCGTTCGCCGCGTTCCACGATGGACAGTGCGGGCATTGTGCAGGGGGTAGCGCATACTGTGACGGATGATAAGCGTTCCGATACCGGGCTTTCTTCGCAATGGGGCCGTGTTCGTTCAAAGCTTCGTGCTGAGTTTGGGGAGGCGGCCTATCGGAGCTGGTTGAAGCCAGCCTCGTTCGAGGCTGTTGACGAAGAAACGGTGCGTATTCTCGCGCCGACCCGATTTATGCGGGATTGGATCGAAACCCAGTATGGAGAGCGCCTGAAACGGCTTTGGGCGGAAGAGATGCCAACCCTACGCCAATTGGAAATTGTCCATCTCGGGACCGAGTCCGAACCAGTCACGGTACCAGCAAGCCCGGCAACGGTGGAACCGGAAAGTAACGATAAGGAAATCGGCGCGCTGCTTGATCCGCGTTTTCGGTTTGAAAATTTCGTTGTTGGTAAACCGAATGAATTGGCATTTGCAGCCGCGCGGCGGGTTGGCGAGGCTCAGTCCGTCCCTTTCAATCCGCTGTTCCTTTATGGCGGTGTTGGGTTGGGGAAAACGCATTTGATGCATGCGATAGCCTGGCACATTCGTGAAACCAACCCGGAACGACGCGTCATTTACCTATCGGCCGAGAAGTTCATGTATCAGTTCATTCGGGCCATGCGGTACAAGGATACGATGGCCTTCAAGGAACAGTTCCGTTCCGTGGATGTCCTGATGATCGACGATGTGCAGTTCTTCAGCGGCAAGGACAACACACAAGAAGAGTTCTTCCATACATTCAACGCGCTGGTCGACCAGAATCGGCAGGTCGTCATTTCCGCGGACAAGTCGCCAAACGATTTGGAGGGCATGGAGGAGCGGATGAAATCGCGGTTGGGCTGGGGCCTGGTCGCCGATATTCATCCGACGATCTATGAGCTGCGCCTGGGCATACTGCAATCGAAGGCGGAACGGATGGCTGTCGACATCCCGCTCAAGGTGCTGGAGTTCCTCGCCCACAAGATTACGTCAAATGTCCGCGAGCTCGAAGGCGCGCTGAACAGACTCGTCGCCTATGCGAATTTGGTGGGCCGCCCGATTACCCTCGATAACACGCAGGAAGTTCTGCACGATATATTGCGGGCGAACGACCG
>JAJFJB010000304.1 GCA_021774435.1 Alphaproteobacteria bacterium | reverse complement strand
AAAGCCAGATGATCCTGTCCTGCGAATGGCATGTCGACTTCATCGCCAACGCGATCGAACATATGCGCGGCAAGGGCCTTACCCGTATCGATCCGGAGATCGGCGCCGAGGAAGGCTGGGTAAGCCACAACAATGACGTTGCCAACAGCACCCTCTATCCGCTGGCGAATTCCTGGTATATGGGCGCCAATATCCCCGGCAAGCCGCGGATATTCATGCCCTATGTCGGTGGTGTCGAGGCCTATACAAACAAATGCAACGAAGTTGTCGCGAAGGGCTACGAAGGCTTCCGTATGAAATAGGATAGGGGGTCGGAATCAACCGATTTATTGACGCGCCCCCGTCCAGGATAGCCGGCCGGAATTACCCGCCCATGTCCAATAGCCTTCAAAGCTCCGATAATTAGGTGCGAAACGAATTACGAGTTCGCCCCTACCGACAGGTTCATGCCATGTAAAGGCAAAAGCAAACGGACCGGTTCGCCGCGCATTGGTCAGCGTTCCGTGTGACCGGTTGTTATAGGTATACTTTCCAGAAAAGCGGCCTTGCCCATCGATGAACAATTTCGTGGTCACAGGTCCGGTGCCATTTTTAAGCGTAATTCTTCCCTGATAGGTCCCGATGAAACTCGTCGCGATGGACGCGATCAATTCTTCGCGGGTCGGTTTCTTTTGAAGGTCCTTTATGCGCCTCTGCGCTAAATCGCGGAAAATACCGCGAGGAAACCGGGCCAGATAATCCCGAAAATCCGCCGCATTGCGGCTTTTTTGGATACTGTTCCAAAAGGCAACGTCCGCTTCCGCACCCGGTGCTACCGGCAAGTTCCGCTTCTTCGGCGGATTCTTCAACGACGCGATCCGCCGCTTGGCGATGCCTTTGAAAGTACCGTTGGGAAACGCCGCGAGATAGTCCTCAAAATCGGCAGTGCTTTTACTATCCTTCACCGATTCCCAGAATAGAAGCTCTGCCGAGCGGTCAACGGTCGGTTTAACCGGTTTCGGTGCCGATTGCCTTTTCGGTTCCGGCTGCCGCGCCGCGATTTGAAAGATAAAATCGCCCTGATCCAAATCGGGATCGTTCAGTTTGCCGTTTCGCGGCGTTTGGCCCCCATTCGAATAATTGGTAATTTCGCTGGTCATGTAGAGACCGAGTTCGCTCGCCGCGAGGTAGCCATCGCGATTGGCATCCGCACGGACCTCGCCATTCAGCGCGCGAATGAACAGCTTGCGAAAGGTGCCGTCGTCGGAAACCTCTTGCCCGGCGTCACCGCTCGTTAGGAATTGGCGAACCGGCCGCGTCGTGGCGTAGGTGATCCCGGCCGGCGGCTTTGCCCGGCCGACATTGAAGACGGTCCCGGCGAAGCAGGAATCGAAGACCGACAATATATGCAGCGCACTCGCCCCGCGCACATACTCGCCCATCCGGCGCAGGGACAAAGCCTTGCGCAAAAATAGTCCCGTCTCGCTCGCATCGGGTGCATCGATCGGGACGAGATACCCCTCCCCCCGTTCGGAATAACCATGCCCCGCATACCAGAGAAACAGGCGCGCTTCGGGGTCTTGCCCGGTTTCGTAAAAGAACGTTTCGAGCGCATCCACAAGTTCCGTGGCTTTAAGGTTCGTCTTGAGCGTTACCTTGAAACCTTTGGCGTGCAGCGCCTGTGCGACCAAGCGGGCATCCTTGACCGCGTTGGAAAGCCGGGGCCACGCACCGGTGTACAGATCATTACCGATTACGAGCGCATGCGAAGATGCATAAAGTTTGACCTGGCTGGATACTGCGGCGTCCTTCGACTCGCTGGCCCGCAATTCAACCGTCAATGCCTGTGCCACAGCTGACACTCCAAAGACGCCGACACAAACCGCCAGTGCTCCCAGAGTAGAAATAAGTGCCTTGGCCGTCCGGCGGCGCACTGTGTTTCGTTTCGGTAGGTTCATGATGGCATCGATTGTGCGCAAATCTCTAGCAGTTTCCAGAGGAAAATCGGGCACCGCCGTTCGTCACGCGCAGCGCATCGGCATGATCACCATGCCGGCTTCATGACCATCAGAACAAAGACCGTTATCAAACTGAAGAATGCCGGCCAGCCGAGAATGAACCACAGACGCATGGCGCGGTGAAATTCATCCGGTAGCGCTTCACCATTTTCCGTCGCGGCAATCGCTAGATCGCGCATTTCATATTGCAACAAAACGACTTTTAACCAGCAGGCGCCCGCGATCACGTAAAGAAGGTAGGTCAGCGCGAGCCACCCTTCAAACGGATCATACCCGACCAGATAAACCATCAAAAACCCTGTTGCCGGCTGCACAACGCCGGACGTCGCGGTAAATAGCCAATCCGCAAGCACCGTATTGCGGGTCATTGCAGCGACCGCGGATACCTCGCCACGTACATACGTCGCCAGCATGTGAAATGCTGTCCCGAGGCCCGTTCCGAAAAGCAAAGTTGCGCTCAAAATATGGATCCATTTGACCCAAAGAAACGGATCGCTCACCGTTCTTCCTCCAGAACCCGGTGTATTAGGATCAAAGCCAATATCGGCACGTTTTTCAGCACGCCACCGAACAAATCTCCCCAAAGATAGGGCGCCAAAATCGTCAGTGTGACCGTATAACCGAGCACCATGGCAAGCTGCAGATAGGCAAACTCCTTTAACCGCCACCCGACGATCAGTGCGCCCGCTATTACAAGGTCAATCACACTGGTTCCTATCGCGACAAACGATAAAACCCCCGAATCCCGTGTGAGCGATTCCAAAATAGATGCATAGACAGAAGGGTCGGCGAACAAGCCCAGCAGGCCCGAGGCGAGCCAGAGCACGGCCAGCGACAGCCGAACCAAGGGACGGACAAGATACAGGCGTGCATGCCAAAGATCCTGAACGCCAGCCGGCCTTCCAGACAAGATTTCTCCGAGCGTTCGTACCTTGATGCCGGTTGCCGCAGCGAACTCCGTGGCATCGCCGGTCAGCCGCGTATCGAACTGTGCAACGGCGGTTGTCGTAATGGGATCCAACTTTACCCAATCGCCAAGCCGCGCGATACTCTTGACGATTCCCTGCGGAATTTTGAGTACCGGTGCCGGAGCAAGGCCCAACCATCTTCGGTAGGCCTGCACAGATTGGGTCAAAGAAAGATTTGCACCACTCGCGGGCTCCAATATCGCTTTCTTGGCCCCATCGGTCTGAAGCAGCCCCACGATCGCGTGCGCTAAATCATTCGTGTGAATGAAATCCAGCGGTGTTTCACCATCCCCGATCACCGGCGTGACCAAGGGAAAAGCGGCAATCGCCCGCAGCATCGAGCTACCGCCATACGATCCGTCGCCCACGACAACGGTCGGCCTTAAGACCGTCCAATGCAGATCCCGGGCCATCAGCTTTTCATCGCCCGACCGTTTTGAGCGGGCAAAAACCGTGCGCCCCTCTTCAATCCCCACAGCTGAAATCTGAATGACCCGCTTGATCCCAGCTACCTCGCAGGCGGCAAAGAGGGCATCGGGAGCTAGGTCATGAACCGCCCAGGCGTCGCCTTCCCGGCGCGGCTGCAAAACTCCGGCGGCGTTGACCACGGCGTCGACACCCGCCAATACGGACTTCCATGTGTCCGGGTTTTGCGCCGACGGATGGCGCAAATCCATTTCAACCGGCTCCGCCTCCGGGAAGCGGCTGGCAAATTTATCAGCTGCTCGGACAACACCCCTAACTGCGATACCCGCCCGCGCCAGGGCCGTAACGATGGCGGCGCCGATAAAACCATTCGCGCCGACAACGAGAACACGCATGAAACCCCACGAACGATGTCAGAGGTGGCTACCGGCATCCACGAGCAACGTCTCTCCGGTCACCCAGCGCGCGCCCTCGATGAACCAAAGGATCGTCTCAGCGATATCCTCGGGCGTATTGGCGCGTTGCAGTGGCGTATTCTTTTCAACCGACGCGACTCGGGCTTCATAATTTTCGGTGCTGCCCATCCCGGCGGCTTGCCAGCGGCCGGTAATAAATCCCGGGCATATCGCATTGACCCGTATCTCGGGGCTGAGAGCCCGCGCGAGCGACAGCGTCATCGTATTGACCGCGCCCTTCGAGGCAGCGTAAGCGACTGAACTGCCGGCGCCATAGACGCCCGCGATCGAGGAAATGTTTACGACAGCGCCTTGACCCGCCGCTTTCATGTGCGGCGTGACCGCCCGGATCATCTGATAGACACCGAAGACGTTGGTCTTGAAGATGTGCTCGAAGTCGTCCGGCGTCAGGCCCTCAAGATCGTCATGAGCGACATATTTGGTGGTGCCGGCATTGTTTACTAGCGAGTCGACGCGACCCCATTTATCGATCGTCTCGGCGACGAGCCGGCGGCATTCCGCGTCATCGCTAATATCCGCCTTCACCAACAATGTCTCGACACCTTCGGCGTCGCAAGCAGCCTGCGTTTCCTTCGCATCGTCTACACTGCGCGAGTAATTGATCACCACATTGCTGCCTTTTGCCGCCAGCAGCCGTGCGGTCGCAGCCCCTACGCCGGCCGCTGAACCGGTAACGATCGCGACCTGTCCCTTCATACTCATTCGTCTCTCCAGATTCCCATTGCTCGATAATATCGCGCTGTTACGCGAAACGATTATCCCGTCACCTTAACCGAAGTGACCGGGATGGCGTCAAAAAACAATGGGGAGAACGGCGAACGGCCCTGACAAGGGGCAGGCGCGGAGCGGCAGGTTTAGTCCGCGTCTTGAATTTCCAAATGATCAGGCAAGGCTGTTGCAATTGGCGAGGCGTGCCGTGTCGCTGTCGGCAATGGATAACGCTCGGCAAACTTGGATATCTGGTTTTCCCGCCAGCGCGCCACAAAAGAAGACGGCAATGTCGCCGCAAAGCCACCAATCGCCAAAATGATCAAAAAAGTCAGAGCCCCGAGAAACCCGGGTAGGATCGCCAACCAGGCATTGGTAAAATTAAATAAGGCGGATATGACAAATAGTACCGGAATGAGGACCGATGCCGCCCAAATCAATTCAATGAGTGCGAGTAATCCCGCGACCTTTACGCCGTATCGTTCTAAATGTTTATTGAGAATGAAAATCAGACTTTTTGGTTTAAACTTACTACTAATACGATACATTTTGACTCTTTTGTTTCAGCCCCTGTTGAAAAGATGGCATTGGCCAGCACAGACAGCAAGGATTTTACCCATGCGTTTCAAGCACATCGGCCATGCGCTGCGAGCGACGCATCGAAAAATGAGCAAACCACCCTCAGGCCGGGACGCGGAATAAGTATTAAAACATTGTTACGTTAATGTTGGATTAATTTTTAAAAGTCTGGTTCATTTAAAAAGAGTCTTTATTTTATTTCTCCCGCCATCTACAAGGCTGGGCGATAAAAGAATTCGAAATACTGTCTGGAGATAGGGCAAATGACAATCAACGAAAAAGAGTTAACAAAAGGACAGATCGTAAAGTTAAATGCGTTGCGGAAATCGGTAGGTGACGACCTTGCCGAAGATGTCTTCTCGAAATGGATGAAACGTCAGGCCTCGGCGAAAACGGTAGAAAAAGCGGACCCGGTCGCGGACAAGCTTAAGGCCGCACTATCTGCCCTGGAAAAGGACGATACGTTCAGGCTTGGCAATCAGGGCTATACGGTAAGACGCGCACGCGGCAAAGGTGCTTCGGGCTTTATCGTCGAGAAGAACATCAAAGGCTAACGTTGCTCAGTTAGGTTGCACGATAGGGGGCGTCGGGTGAATTGGCCTGTGCTGCACCCGATTACCCCTATACAAGCACAAGTATCTCAGCTTCTTCCAACCCCTTCTGAAATTCGATCTTGGCGAATGCAACTCGTCCGCGCGGTTATGCGGGCTTGATCAAGGCCTTTAGCGCTTTACCGCTATTCAGCAGCACGTTGTTTTGGCCAGAACTGGCTATCAGGACGCGCCAAGCCGAAATGATCGCGCAACGTCTCCCCCTGATAAGCTGTCCGGAACAAACCACGCTTTTGTAACAAGGGCACAACCTCGTCGATAAAGACGTTCAACATTTCAGGTAAAACAGGTGGCATAAGATTGAACCCGTCCGCCGCACCATTGTCGAACCAGTCTTCAATTAGATCGGCAACCTGATCCGGTGTACCGGCAAAAGTAAAGTGCCCGCGGGCGCCCGCAAGTTTCGATAATAGTTGTCTTAACGTCGGTTTTTCTCGGCGTACCAGCCCGACAATGACTTCCGTCCGGCTTCGTGCGGCTTCAACCGAGGCGGGATCGGGAAAGTCGTCCGGACTTAACGGCGTATCAAACGGTAGATGAGAGAAATCGTGGCCACCAAACCTGCCGGAAAGCCGCTTGCGGCCCACCTCAGGGTTCGCCAAATCATTCATCTCCATGGAAAGACGCTGCGCTTCGACTTCGGTACCCGCGATAACCGGACTGAGCCCCGGCAGGATGAGTGCCTGGTCGGCGGGCCGCCCCTCCTCAACGACC
>JAJFJB010000303.1 GCA_021774435.1 Alphaproteobacteria bacterium | reverse complement strand
CGCCTATTTCCTGAGCCAACGGGACGTCGAGGCGGTCGTGGTGGAACGCACCGGCGTCGCCAATGCCGCATCTGGCAAGTCTGGTGGGTTTTTGGCGCTCGATTGGTGCGATGGTTCGCCCCTGGCGCCGTTGGCCCGTCGTAGTTTTGCGCTGCACCAATCGCTGGCGGCGACTTTAGATCGGGATTGGGGCTACCGACGAGTTAAGACATTGGGGGTCGTTGCCAGCGCGCGTCAGGATGTTGGGGGATACCGCACGTTGCCTTCGCCCGGATGGCTCGGAGAGAGTGCCGTGGTTCATGGGCAACTTGGTACGCCCGAAACCACGGCGCAGATCGACCCCGCCGCATTCACCAAGGCGATGATGGCCGCGGCAGTGGATGACGGGGCTACATTGGTTGAGGGCTGTGTGGAGGGTATCGCGCGCGCGCCTGATGGACACAGCGTGACCGGCGCGATCGTCGACGGTGCGTTAATGGAAGCGGACGCCGTGATTATCGCGATGGGGCCCTGGTCGGTATTTGCCTGCCGCTGGTTGCCCTTGCCGGCGGTGCAGGGGCTCAAGGGGCATAGCTTGGTGTTTGACTACGAACCATCACCGGAATCGCTGTTTGTCGAACTCGAGGACGAAGCGGGGCGGGTGACGTCGCCGGAGATTAATCCGCGTCCCGACGGGACGACCTATGTCTGCGGCTTGCCGGGCGAAGACGCCTTGCCGGTCGACCCCGCCGATGTCGTGCCGGAGCCAGGTGCCAGTGAAACCTTGCGGCGGATGACGGCTTACGTTTCCCCTGACCTGGGCAGCGCCAGAATCCTCGCCGAGCAGAGTTGTTATCGTCCGGTTACCCAGGATGGTCTACCCCTGATTGGTCCGGTACCGGGCGTTGCCGGGGCCTACATCGCGACCGGTCACAGCGTCTGGGGCATGTTGAATGGTCCCGCGACGGGCGAAGCGATGGCGGCCCTTGTTACAGGTGGCCCGGTGGACATCGATCTTTCGCCGTTCAATCCCGCGCGGCTGCCGGTGTTCGCTGCTACCGGATAGCGCCTGCCGCGCGCAGTTTTGTGATCCTATCGTCGTCGTGGCCAAGCAGGTCGCGCAAAACTGCCTCGGTATGTTCGCCCAGCAACGGGGCACCGACGGGATCGACAACCGGGGTGCGGCTGAAATGCATCGGAGACCGCACCATGCGGACGTGCCCCGCGCTGGAGTGGAGCGCTTCGGTGATGAGATTGCGCCCGGCGACTTCTGGTGATTCCAGTGCTTCGGCAACATCGCGGATTGGGCCGGCGGGGATGCCGGCGGCGGCGCATCTCTGGAGCCATTGCGCGCGCGGCCCTTGTTTAAAGGTCTCAACGAGGATCGTTTCCAGCCGTTCGCGGTTATCGACGCGCGACGCGTTACTCCCGAAATCGCTGTCGTCCGCCAGGGCCGGCTGGTCGAGAACCTCGTTGCAAAACCGCTCGAACTGACGGTCGGTGGTCATGGCGAGGGTGAAGGCACCGTCGGTCGCGTGGAAGACCCCGACCGGCATGGCGTTCAAATTGCTGTTGCCGACCCGTCCCATCACCGTGCCGTCGGCCAGGTAGGTCGTGGCCGCCTGGCTCAGCATATTCACCGACGTGTCGAACAAAGGCACATCGATGAACTGCCCCTTGCCGCTTTGTTCGCGTTCGTACAATGCGGCCAGAACGGCCTGTCCGGCAAACATGCCGGTCATGATGTCTATTAGGGAGATACCGGTACGCACCGGGTCGCGGTCGGGTTCGCCGGTCAGGCTCATCAATCCACTCTCGGCCTGAACGACAGGGTCGTATCCGGGGCGGTCCTTGTCGGGTCCATCGCGCCCATAGCCGGAAATCGCGCAATAGATGATCGAAGGATTGACCGCCGCGATCTCCTCATAGCCGAGATTGTTGCGTTCCATGACGCCGGCGCGGAAATTTTCGACGACGACGTCGGCTTTGCGGACAAGGTCGAGTATGACTTCACACCCTTCGGGTGTCCTGATGTCGAGACCGACACTTTTCTTGTTACGATTCAGGCCAAGGAAGTAGGTCGACAGGCCGAGCGTTTCCGATATCAGCATGCCGCGGATGTCGTCGCCGCGCGTCGGTTCCTCGATTTTGATGATCTCGGCGCCGAGGTCGCCTAGGGTCAGTGTACAATAGGGGCCCGACAGAACGCGTGAAAGATCGAGAACGCGGACGCCGTCGAGAGGAGCGGGGGAGGATGTCATCGTCGAGAGTTTCCAGACAGGCTATTTCCAAAGTATCTCGCGGTACTTCACGCCAATAAATGCGACGCAAGAAGCCCCGATGCAGCAATACAGCGTGACCAGGGCAGGATATCCGATCGGTTCCATAATGCCGCCGGCAATCATCAAGCCAAGTGGGAGACCGTATACGGCGAGCATTCGCACGCCCATGATCCGGCCTCTGTATTGTGGTGTCACGGCATTCAGCAGCGTTACCGACATCGAGATCATCGCGGTGCCTTGTACGATACCGATAACCAGCAACAGCGACATGGCTTGAACCTTGTCGGTGAGTTGCGCGAACCCAATCAGGAGCGCGTACCAGACCATCAGGTTGATGAGCATGAAGCGTGCCGTCCGCCGTGGTCCCCCGGTCCAAACCAAAAACAGCGAGCCGATGAACGCACCACAGGCAAAGCCGGCAACGAGATGGCCAAGCCCGTTCGCGCCGACATGATAAATCTCCTTGGCGGCATAAGGGAGCAACCCGTTGGTTGCCGGGTAGGCGGTGAGATTGACGAGGAACGCCAGTATCACGATCGCCCGCACGTTGGGCGTACGCCAGGCATAAGCGAGCCCTTCCTTGAGCTCGCCCCAGGGGGAAGGTCGCGCCGTCGTCGGATCTTCAGTTTGCTGGACCGGGCGTGCGACGCCGAAGGTCAAAGTCAGACTGACGGCATAGAAAGACGCGACGAAGATGTAAGTGGCGCCGATCCCGAGGATGGAGAACAGCCCCGCGCCGGCCAAGGCCCCCGCAATGCGTGCCGTGTCCTGTGTTGTTCGGGACAGACTCATGGCGCTCATCAGCCGGTCCCTCGGCATCGTGTCGCCGATGAGGGCGTTACGCATGACGAGGTCCGACTGCCGCACGAGTCCGGCGAGGAAGACGATACCGAATACGTGATAGGGCGTCAGCATGCCGGACAGACCGAGGCCCATCATGGTGGTTGCTAGAATCATATAAGTCGTGCGCATGAGGCAGAGCAGCGTTCGCCGCCCGATCCGGTCACCGAGAACGCCGAACATCGGTGCGATCAAGGTGCCGATAAATTGCAACGCGCCGATCAGGGTCAGAAGCAGGACGGACTCCGTTTCGACCAGGATGTACCAGCCGAGGACCAGCGTCTCCATCTCGAACGCCCAGGAGGTGAGCAGATCAGCCGGCCACTGGAATCGGAAACTGCGCACCCGAAACGGCGCCAGCGCCGTGGCCTTGTCCTGTCCCCTCAATACGGTCCGCCCAATGATTTCTTTTTCTTGTTGGTCAGCTTACACAACGAATTGAGCGTTGTCCGCTGCGCGGGTGGACGGCTGCAGTCGGACTTACTGTTCGGCTCGAAATGAAGAAGCCGGTAGCTGTAAATTAGCGCGGTTCAGCCAGAGCAAAGCTTCGCGTTTCGATGGAAATATTTCGATTTTTACGTCCGCCAGAGGATCCGATGCCCAAAGCGCTTGGTAAAGCTTTGCGATGACTATTTTTATGCTGTCGGTGCAGACAATCGCTGTTCGAAATTTTATATGCCCCGGGTTGTGCGTGTCGATGCTGTCTTGAAGTTCTGCATTTCGGACGATCAATCTTATGCTTTCTAATTCGTCTGAGTTTAACTTTGAAACGCTAGCTGGCTCTTCGATTACTATCAGTCGATCCAGTCCGGGACGGAACTCCGGTTGTGACAGAACTTCCGGGATTATCGCATGGAGTTCTTCGGGCAGTATGAGGCCCGTGCCGTAGCCCAGCAGCAAAGATTCTTTTGAAAGTATCTGTAATTTGAATGCCATTATTCCTCTATCGATACTATGAAAATAGCGCGAGGCATTTATTCTTACCGTTAAGAATTGCACTGCTTTCCACAACAATATTGATCTCATTTTTTCCCAAACTTTGCAATCT
This sequence comes from Alphaproteobacteria bacterium, assembly GCA_021774435.1. GTDB lineage: Bacteria > Pseudomonadota > Alphaproteobacteria > UBA8366. Next base: position 18,925 of record JAJFJB010000303.1, on the reverse strand, counting down.
TTAAGGGAGAAAACAAATTGCCAATAAATATTTGGTGGTCGTACAAAGCATAGATATGGGATCGCCACAGCACCATTTGTGCTGAATTTTATTGCGACCCAGAATTTGTCGGAATTCTGGTAATTCGTCACTTCTTTGCACGCCGAATCCGGCATACTCGTAATCATTCCGTATGGAAGCTATCGCCACCGACAAAGCATTCGTAACCTGAGTGCAGAAAACCAAGGCTGGAGAAAACTTCCAATGAGCCCTACCTCGTTATTCGACTGGACCATCTACCGCTACATGTTCAACAGCGAACGCATGGCGCAATGATTTGCCCTCCTGCGCTGGGTGAGTAAGCTTGTGGAAACGCGAAGGACACGTCTCAGGAGCAGGTGATGGCAGGGCAAACACAGACCGTATCGACATTCGAAGTAGAGGGGCATGTCGCCCGGATTACGCTGAACCGGCCCGCGGCGATGAACTCAATGAATCCGGAATTGCGTTGGGAGCTGTCGCAACATTACGACGAAGTCGAACGCAACGACGATATCTGGGTCGCGGTCGTTACTGGGGCCGGCGACCGTGCCTTTTCCGCTGGCGCGGATCTCAAGCATCGGGCGCGTGAGCGGGACGCGGACGAAGCGCAGCGCGCGCATTGGGCGAAGCTTACGAGCGAAACCAAAAGCCTCATCGAACGCTGGCATTTCCCCAAACCGGTTATTGCGCGGGTCAATGGCTTCGCATTGGGGGGCGGGCTGGAGCAGGCGCTGGCCTGCGATATCATCGTTGCCGCCGATCATGCCGAATTCGGTTTGCCGGAGCCACGGCGCGGGTTGATCGCGGGGTCGGCGGGTGTGCACCGACTGCCACGACAGATCGGCTTGAAGCCGGCGATGGGGTACATGCTGACGGGCCGCCATATGTCGGCAGAACGCGCCTATCAGCTTGGGCTGGTCAATCAGGTCGTGCCGCTGGACAAGTTGGATGAAACCGTCGACGAGTGGATTGCGGACATTCTTCGCTGCGCGCCCTTGGCGGTGCGTGCGACCAAGGAAGCCACGATGCGCGGGTTGGATTATCCTTTGGCGCAAGCTTACTACACGGCTTACGATTCCAACCGCCGGCGCGAGCAGTCCGAAGATGCCCTGGAGGGGCCGAAGGCCTTCGCCGAGAAAAGAACACCCGACTGGAAAGGCAAGTAACGGCCGATCTTTCGAATTCGGTTTAGAAGGGCTGGTTTTTACGTCGCTGAGCCACCAGTTCCAAGACTGTTTGCATGTGGCGGGGTAGGGTCATGATTCGGCGCATAGTTGCGAATTTGTTCGTTCGGCCGTGGCGTGTGCTTTTCCTCGCGATTTTGAGCTTGGCCCTGTCGTCTTGCGAGAGTGTGAGCCAGCAGGCCGACTCCGCAGCGAGACCCGCACACCATGCCGTTGGGGGCTTCAAGAATCTGCATATCCAAGACCCGAAAAAGAATATTTTCGACTTCATGGCGATGAAGCATTTTGGCGATACGGAATGGGCGGATCATGCCGCACGGGCCGCGGAAGTCCCTATTCGTGATTTGGATATGGCCGAGATCGGCAAGACGCCACAAAGTTTCAGGGTCAGCTGGCTGGGTCATGCGACTTTTCTGATCCAATGGGACAAGCTCAATATCCTGACAGATCCGGCGTTTGGCGACCGGGTCTCTCCGGTGTCCTTCGCGGGTCCCAAGCGCTACACGCGGCATGTCGTCGATTATGCGGCGCTGCCGAAAATCGATTATGTCGTCATCAGCCATAACCATTACGATCACCTTGATGAAGCGGCGATCCGGCAGTTGGGCAATCAGCCGATCTACCTGGTACCGCTCGGCCTAAAGCCCTGGTTTGTCGACACCGGGGTGTCGGCGGACCGGGTGCGCGAAATGGATTGGTGGGATCGCTCCGAATTTGCCGGAGTTGCCTTTCAGGCTACCCCGTCCCAGCATTGGTCGGCGCGTGGTTTCTTCGACCGACGGGAGACGCTTTGGGCGAGCTGGCTGATCGCGCTGGACAAACGGCTGATCTGGTTCGCTGGCGACACGGGATACAATCCGGTGCAATTCAAGGAAATCGGCCGCGCGACGGGCGGCGTCGATCTGGCACTGATCCCGATCGGCGGGTACGCGCCGCGATCCTTTATGCGTCTCTATCACGTGGACCCGGAGGAGGCGATCAAGATCCATCGGGATATCGGGGCGCGAATGAGCATCGGCATGCATTGGGGTACCTATCCGCTGACCGCGGAAGGACCGATCGATCCGGTTGTCGCGCTGGAGCGCCAGCGTAAGGCGTATCGGCTTAAGCCGACGGAATTCGTGACGATGAAGATTGGCGAATCCATTACCCGTTAGGCGATGACTGTGTCGTGGGTCATACTTTTGGGTAGCAGTTGAAATTTTGGGTTTCCCAAGCGGGAATAACGAAGAGGAAGTTTGGAACATGGACGGAAGCGGCATCAATAACAAATGGATCGGTCAACGCACAATCCGGCCCGATGGCGCGGAAAAAGTGACCGGTGGCGCGACGTTCGGCGCCGACTTCCGCTTGCCAGGCATGCTGTGGGGCAAGGTTCTGCGCAGCCCGCATGCGCACGCGGTAATCAAATCGATCAACCTGGATAAAGCGGCGGCGATGCCGGGCGTGAAAGCGGTCATGAGCGGCGCCGATCTGGTGCATTTCCCAGTCGATAAGCCGGTCATGGTTGGTCCTGCCGACATGCGGTTCGTGAGCCGCAACGTGATGGCGCGAGAGAAAGTACTGTATGCGGGGCATGCGGTTGCGGCGGTCGCGGCGACGTCCGTCAAGATTGCCCAGGACGCGCTGGCGCTGATCGACGTCGAGTATGATGTCCTTCCTCATGTTATCGACGTGGATGAAGCCATCAAGCCCGATGCGCCGATCCTGCACGACTTCCTGCGTACCGGCGGCATCGATCCGAAACCGGAAACGGCATCCAACGTTGCGAACCGCTTGGAATTCAGTCTTGGCGATTTGGAGGAGGGGTTCGCGGCGGCGGATGTCGTTGTGGAGCGAACCTTCAAAACAAAACCGATCCACCAAGGCTATATCGAACCGCATGCCTGTCTTGTGAACGTCACGAATGATGGACAGGCGACAATCTGGAGCAGCAGCCAGGGTCATTTCATGGTGCGCAACGCGACCGCGAAAATGACGGGCGTGAACGTAGCCGATATCCGGGCGATCCCGGCGGAAATTGGCGGCGGCTTCGGTGGCAAGACGATTGTCTATCTGGAGCCGTTGGCCTTTACCCTGTCGCGCCTGTCCGGGGCACCGGTCAAGATGGTCATGACCCGCGAGGAGGTGTTACGGGCGACGGTCCCAACATCGGGTTCTTCGGACACGGTGAAAATAGGGGCAACAAAGGACGGCAAGATTGTCGCCGGAACCGCAACCTACCGTTTCCAGGCGGGTGCTTTTCCGGGTTCGCCCGTGCGGGCGGCGGCGTCCTGCGCCTTTGCGCCCTATGACATCGAGAACGTCATGGTCGAAGGCTATGATGTGGTCATGAACCGGCCGAAGAGCAACGCGTACCGCGCACCAGGCGCACCAATTGCCGCCTTTACTGTCGAGAGCGTTATCGACGAACTCGCCGACAAGCTTGGCATCGATCCGTTGGAATTTCGGATCAAGAATGCGGCCAAGGAAGGCACCCGGGCGGCCTATGGTCCGACCTTCCGAAAGATCGGTTTCGTGGAGACGCTGGAAGCGGCGAAACGGCATCCGCATTTTAGCGCACCGCTCGGCCCCAACCAGGGTCGAGGGCTCGCTTGCGGATTCTGGTTTAATGTCGGCGGTGAATCCAGCGCGCAAGTCCATATCAACGAAGATGGGACGGTTACGGTAATCACGGGACATCCGGACATCGGTGGCAGCCGTGCTTCGATGGTCAACATCACCGCGGAAATGCTGGGCATCGATTACACACTTGTTCGGGCACAAATCGGTGATACCAATTCCATCGGCGTTAGCGCCACGACGGGTGGCAGCCGTGTAACCTTCGCTGCCGGGATGGCGGTGACGCAGGTAACCGAGAAAGTCATTCAGACGCTCCGCGAACGGGCTGCGAAAATTTGGGAAATCGATGTCGAGGCGGTTGAATGGCAGGATGGGAAAGCACGCCCCGCCGGCGCGAATGCAGGCGACTTTGAACCGTTGTCGCTGGCCGATATCGCCGCGAAGGCAACGGTAACGGGTGGCCCGATCAACGGTCAGATTTCGATAAATGCGCAAGGCGCGGCCCCGGCCTTCGCGACACACATCTGCGATGTCGAAGTCGACAAGGAAACGGGCCGCGTCGAAATCCTCCGCTACACGGCGGTCCAGGATGCCGGGCGCGCGGTTCATCCAAGCTATGTCGAAGGGCAGATACAAGGCGGTGTGGCGCAGGGTGTCGGCTGGGCCTTGAACGAGGAATACATCTACGACGATGACGGGCAAATGGAAAATCCAGGCTTCCTGGACTATCGCATGCCGGTGGCCTCGGACCTGCCGATGATCGATACGGTTGTGATCGAAGTACCGAACGACGCGCATCCGCACGGTGTCAGGGGTGTTGGCGAGGTGCCAATTGCGCCGCCGATGGCAGCGGTCGCTAATGCGATCGAGAACGCCGTGGGACTGCGGCTGAGCGATCTGCCGATGTCGCCGCCCAAGGTGCTCGCGGCGCTTGATTCGGCGTCCTAGGGCGGGACGCACGCATGGCGGAACGGAAGCGTTATGACTACAAGGCGCTGATCGAAACGAGCGAAGCGCTGTTCGTCGCAGCAGGGCTCGATGAATTGATCGCGCGAACCGTGGCGGAGATATTGGTTGAAGCCGACCTGTTAGGTTATGAAACGCATGGACTGCAGTTCGTTCCGGCCTATCTCTCCGCTATCGAGACCGGGCGCCTTGCGAAAAGCGGCAGTCCAGAAATATTGAACGACAGCGGCAACGGCCTTCTGCTCGACGGGCAAGGGTTGCCGGGCCAGTGGAACGTCGTGCATGCGTTAGAATTGGCGTCGACTCGGATTGCAGAACATGCCGTCGTTGCTGTCTCGATTCGCGGTTCAGGCAATATTTCTTGCCTGGCGACTTATGTGAAGCGTGCTGCTGACGCTGGCTATATGGCACTTTTGGCGACCGCTGGTACGACGCCTGTTGTGGCACCTCATGGTGGCCGGGCGGGAGCGACATCGACCAATCCCATTGCGATCGGAGCGCCGACGAATGGCGGTCCCGTACTGATCGATTTTAGTCCGGCAAGCACGACCAACCGGATGCTGGAGAGGACCCGGCGGGCTGGCGAACGACTGCCCGAGACATGGCTTGTCGACAATGAGGGGGCGCTGAGCGACGATCCGGCGACGGTGCTGGAGGATAAACCTCCGGGTGCGATCTTGCCGATCGGCGGTGATGCGCATGGGCATAAGGGGTTTGCTTTGGCGATTATTGTCGAGATGCTGGCTGCCGGTTTGGCGGGGCAGGCGCGTGACAGCCGATTGGCGTACGGGGACTGTAATGTTTACCTGCAGTTGATCGATCCGGAAAAATTCGGTGGCGGTGACAGGTTTCGCAGCGAAATTGGCGCACTTGCCGATCTATGCCGCGAAGTCGCGCCGCGAGACGGGTACGATGAGGTCCGGATGCCCGGCGACCGGTCAATGCAGCGCTACGCCGCACAAATCGTGGATGGTGTCGCGCTCCATCCTGAAATTGTCGCCCGAATGGCGCCTTGTTTGGAAAAATATGGTGTTGCAATGCCGCATACACTCTAACAGCGCGCGGCAAAAGAATGCTTTCTTAAAATTTCGATCCGTTTAACATTTTGCAAGATTTCGGCCCTAAGGTGCGATGCCCCATGGGAGGGAAAATTTTTTGGAAAGGAAATTTATGTCTTTCGATGAAACAGATTTGACCAAAGGACAATTGCGGAAATTGAACGCGCTCCGAAAGGCGGTTGGCGATGATCTTGGAAAAGAGGTTTTTGCGAAATGGTTCAAGCGTCAAGCAAAAGCAATGAATATTGATGAAACCGATCCTGTGGCCGAGAAGCTGACTGCGGCACTATCCAAACTGGAGAAAGATTCGACATTCCGGCTGGGCAATAAAGGGTACACCGTTCGGCGCGCAAGAGGGCAGGGCGCATCGGGGTTTATTGTAACGAAGAATTAAAACAAGACCCAGCCTAAGCGCTAAATAATAAACTGCCTCGGGGGGGATAATGGGTTTTGTAAGAGTTTTCTCCAAACCACTTGAAATACAAAAATTCCTGCAATCTCTGGATGAAATAGACACAGAATTATTAAAACACTTCTCCGCCGTTCAACCGGAATTTAAAAACCATGTTAGAGCCGCAGCCGTCATCGGCGAAAACAGTAAAGTCATCATTCAACTGATCAAGGATGGCTTGGATCCCAAAATTACCGCATACCTATTTTTACGGGTGATGCTTGAAGATATCCTGTTGGACGGCGAGCACTTTGGCTTGCAGGGCGAGTTATCGCCGGACGGCGAAAGATATCTTGCGCTGTATAACAGCGTCATTCGGGAACTACGGCTTCTGAATTGGTTCAGTGCCGCGCAAGCGGACGCGTATTTCAACGAGATTCGCGTCGAGTTGGAGGCGGCAACATAAGTTCAGCAGTCACTGGGGCTCCCGACGGCGCGGCACTGACACACGATCCTTCGGCGAGCGTTTTTTCCGTTAAGTCCGATGGCTCTTGTTGGCGACCTGTCCTAATGTCGCGAGTAAATAGTCCGATTTCAATTCTCAACTGGATTGAACGGGCTGGGCAATCGCTCTAAGCAGATTAATGAGGGATTTGCGAACGCTGGTGTCTTCAAGACAGCCTAAATAATTTAGCAATTCGTTGATCTCGCCAGTTGCGAGGGGGTCGACATACCGCGTGATGTTTGAGCTTGCTTGCCCGATTTCCGGCGGCATATTGTCATAAAAAAACGAGACGGGAACGTCGAGAACTTCACTTAATGCATAAAGGCGGCTGGCGCCGATACGGATTTCGCCTCTTTCATAGCGCTGAATCTGTTGGAAGCCGACACCGACTTCTCCGCCAAGTACCTCTTGGCTAAGGTTCAAGGCTCTGCGTCGAATTCGTACGCGATTACCGACGTGAAGATCTACAGGGTGAGGGGTAACAATCGACTTCGGCATAGACCACTACATCAATGAGCAAGTTAACTGTCTTCGGGCACACCAAATTCGGCATCAGCCCAAAATATCGGATTATGTGGCTATGTTATCACAAAATGTTGGATTGTTAGTAACAATTTGTTGGCAAATGTTCGAAAATTAGGCACCGCTAATTTTTCTTGGGGATGCCTCTCAGATATGCATCCAGTTCCATGCCTTTGATCTCGTGCCCAGTTCCACGATAACCGACAAATTCATTTCTTGAGCCATATACTGGTTCGCCGCTTACGCTGACAGCAATCAAGCGACCGTTGAGAATATACTGGAACTTTAAATCAACGATGGGTTGGTGATTGTCCATGATCACATCCACCACACGCCAGGGAATCGATGGGTTGATACCATAATCCCGACGGCGTTTTCCGACTATATTGGTTTTCATTACCGCCTTGGTGACCCGATGGCTGCTATCTGATTCCCATTGCCAGCTATCGGGGCTTGCTATTACGCCTAATGCCGACTTGTTGCCGGTATTAAGCTCCGGGTTTTCTCTTGACCTATTTCCGAGGACTAATTCATCAAGACTCGCGCCCAGTGCCAGCGCAATTTTCTTCAAGTTTGTTAGGCTCGGTTCGCGGTCGCCGCGTTCCCACATGCGGTAGGTCTCTGGTTGTAATCCACATGCATCGGCAAACGCTTTTTGCGATCGATATAGCGTTTCGCGCGTATGCCGCAGTCTTGCTGCAAACTCTTCTCTTGTCTTTGGTTGACGTCTCTTAACCATATCGAATCTATATTGGGTTAATGGGAGAAACAGTCAAACCCTTTGAAAAAAAATAACAAATTGTTATAGTTTTGCCCAACCTAGGGTTGGAAAACGTTTGACGGGTAGGGATTTTCTATTTTCTACTATGTGCGGGTGGCCTTGATAAGCCGAAATGAATAGAGGCTTTTTAATCGACTAATTTGACAGTTATAGCAATTGATAACGCTGAAAATTACTCATTCAATTATTACAGCTCACCCAATGCTATAATCGCGAGCATGGTGATAGTGGGCAGGCACCTAGGCAATATGAGATTTAGAGAAGCTTTTGCTCGTTTTACAGAATTTACGGCGATGGAATTTGTGAAAGTCAGCCGTCAATTTTGAGTAATGTGTTCCGCTACGTTCTCGTTTTTTCGACAAAGTCCCAATCTATCTCCGTCCCAAAGCCGGGATCGTCGCTCAAATGCACCATACCGTGGCGCACATCCGCGCCGCTGGTATAGAGACGGTGCTGGATCGGATGACGGTCATGTCCGCCATGAGACTCAGCGCCGAAGGCCGCGTCGCCGAAGGCCGAGACGAGGTGGCCATGAATTTGCGGCGCCGTATGGGGCGCGATCAGGACACCTTGCTGTTCCGCTAAATGGGCGATACGGAGTGATTCGGTGAAACCGGCGTGCCGAGTCGAATCGAATTGGACGTATTTCAAGGCGCCGGAGTTGATAAATTCGCGAATTGTGAACCGCGTCCATTCACGCTCGCCATGCGCCAAAGGAATCGGCGATGCGTTGGCAAGCCGCACGTAATCCTCTGGCTGCAGATACCAATGCAGCGGTTCCTCAAGCCAGAGAATGTCAAAAGGCGCCACCGCATGCGCGAAGGCGATACAGTCCTCGATGCCGTAGGGGGCGTTCATGTCGAGCATCAGCAGCGTGTCAGGACCGATGGCATCGCGTGTCGCGCGAACCCGTGTCAGTTCGTCTTCAAGCGAAAAAGCACCCGTCTTGATCTTGACGGCGCGATAGCCGTTTTCGACGTAGCCCGCGACTTCCTCCGCGACTGATTCCAGCGGCGCATCCTCGATATAGTAGCCGCCGGTGGCGTAGGTAAAGACGCTTTGCCGGGACCCGCCAAGCAGTTTGTAGACGGGCATACCGGCGGCCTTCCCTTTGAGATCCCAGAGCGCGATATCGATGCCGCCGATCGCCGCCATGGCCTGCGGACGCTGACCGCGTGGCAGGGGCGAGGGAAGCCCGTCCCAGCCGCCGAGCCCACCCGGCCGGGGATTGAGCGTCGAAAACAACCGCTCCCAGACATCGACATGCCCGAGCGCGTCCATCCCCTTGATGCAATCGCCGAACAGTGCCGCGAGGTTGCAAATCGTCTTTTGCGGCCCGCCTTGCACTTCGCCGTAGCCGATGAGCCCGTCATCCGTTCGTACCTCAAACAGCGTCAGCGTCGCATCCCGGCCGATTTCATGGGCGGTCCAACTTGGCTGCTGCAGTGCCACTTTCAGCGGATGGGTAATGACTTCGGTGATTTTCATGGGGCTTCCTTCATGCGGGCGGTTGCCGATGCGGTATAGCGCAATCACCGGAGCGTTACGAGTGAGGGGAGGCCGGTTGCTCTTGCGGGCTTAAGCATTAGATTGTCTCCACAACAAGGTTCGCAAAAAAAAGGCAATGGCATGTTGCGTGAAGTAATGGATGTACTCGAGTTTCTTGACGATGCGCGCAACGGCGCGGAACCCTTTGCCGCCTTGCTGCCGGAGGGACCACACACGGTGTATATCACCCCCTTTGAAAGTGATATTGGCAAGACCGATTTCATCAAGATCCTGTTTCCGGGAACATCGGGCAAAAGTGCCGGCGGCGACGCGCCGACGACGGGTATTATCGGATCGAATGGCGGATTGCGGTTGCCTGGACCTTATCCTGGATTGGCGTCAGATGCGGATGGCTGCATCGTCGGGCTCGCCAGTGCGCTGCGGCTCGCAAGGATTCGCACACAGGGACAGACGCTCGCCGGCGACGTCCTGGTTTCCACCCATATCTGCCAGCAGGCGCACCCCGCACCGCACGATCCATTTCCCTTCGTCATGTCGCCGTTGCCGAGTAGCGAAAAACATCCGCGGCTGGTCGACGAACGCATGGATGCGATCCTGACGCCGGAGACCTGCAAGGGAAATAAAATGGTTTCCCACCTTGGCTTTGCAGTGACGCCGCCGGTGCGTGAAGGATTTATTCTCCGGCCGCATGAGTCCGTGCTGCATATCATGGAGATGGTCACGGGCAAGGCCCCGGTCGTGTTCCCGATCACAATGCAGGATGTGACACCCTATGAACTGGGCGTTCATCATATCTGCGGTATGGTACTACCGAGCATCTTTTCCAAAGCGCCCGTCGTCGGCGTGCCGCTGGTGACGGAAATTCAGGCGCATCCTTCGGCGACCGGTGTGCAACAACCCATGGTCTTGGAAGCTGCGGCCCGCTTCTGTATCGAAATTGCGACGTCGTTTGGTAATGGCGATTGTCAGTTCCATTATCCGGGCGACTTCGACGGCATGGTCGAGGCCTTTGGATCGGTCCGAGGCTGGCAACGTCTCGACAAGGACGGCTGAGCGCGGCATGCGGTTCAGTTTCTCCCTTGTGCCGTCACCGCCGATGTCGGCGTTCGGCGATACCATCGCTCGCGCGGAAGAGTGGGGCTACGATCTGGCCTGGGTGCCGGATCAGGGCTTCATGCAGGATCCGTTTGTTGCGTTGTCCTATCTGGCGACACGAACGGAAAGCATGATGTTGGGCGTTGGCGTGACGAATCCCTATCAACGCCATCCGGTTCAGATGGCACGGGCCGCGGCGGCGTTGGCAGATCTTAGACCGGAGGGATTTATCCTTGGCCTGGGGGCAGGCGAGAAACGGCGCATTCGGGACCGGGTTGGCGCACCGACCGGTCCCTTCATCGACACGATATCGACAACCATGCAGGTGCTGCGCGATCTGTTCGCCGGCAAGCGGGTCAGCGTGTCGACGGATGTGTTTGAAATCGACGATGTCGCGCTGGAGATCAAGGCGCCGCCGAAGGTCCCGATTTACCTGGCGACGACGCACCCCGAAGCCTTTCGGGCGGCGGGCGCCTATGCAGACGGCGTCATTGTTGGCGATGTTGCAACCCCAGAAGTGATGGCGCAGATCGTCGACTGGATTGGCGAAGGTGCGAAAGCGCAGGGCAGAGATAGGCCGGATATTTCCGTCGTCGCCTGGTGTGCGACGATCGTCACCGAAGATCGGGAAGCGGTTGTCGAACATCTCAGGCGGCCGGTGATCGGTTCGGCGATCAACGGCATGCACCGTGTGACTCGGGGGCTGATGGGCGTCGCGGCGGAACATTTTCCGCAGATCCGCGCGGCGAAATTCGACTCATCGCTTGCCTTGCCGGAAGGTGCCATTCCGGACGATATGGTCGACCGGTTCGCGATTGCGGGACCGGCGGATTATTGCGCGGAACGGGTACGCGCCTTGCGGGACGCCGGCGTCGACACGATGGGCTTCCGCATGCCCGTTGCCCTGAGCGGACTGTACGATTTCGAAACCAATCTGCACCGCTTGATCCAGGACGTCGTGCCGCAGGTCGAGGGTTAGTCCTTGGACGTGATCCATATCGACGTGAACGGACAGGTTCGGGAAACCGACTCCGACCCGGCGACGCCGCTTGCGATGTTCCTGCGCGAAGAATTGGAACTGCGGGGGACGAAGATCGGTTGCGGCAACGGGGAATGTGGGGCCTGCACGGTCATCATGGACGGGCGCGCAGTCTGTTCCTGCCTCGTGCCCTTGGGCCGGGCGAGCGGTCGGCAGATCGATACGATCGAAAGCCTGGGCGAAGTGGACGATTTGCATCCCATCCAGCAAAAGCTTGTCGAACGGGGGGCCTTTCAGTGCGGCTTCTGCACGCCCGGCGTGGTGATGTCGCTGGTCGCGTTGCTGCGTGCCAATCCGGAGCCGAGCGACACCGAAGTCCGCACCGCCTTGCAAGGCAATCTGTGCCGCTGTTCTGGCTACGTGAAACTGCTGGAGGCGATTGGCGAGATCGTGCGGGAAGGTGCGCATGAACGCTGAATTCCGCGTTATCGGCAAGCCACGTACTCAGCTCGAAGGACCTGCCAAGGTTACCGGTGAGGCAGAGTACACACACGACCTGACGCTGCCCGAGATGCTGTATGGCGCGATCCTGCGTAGTCCGCATCCGCATGCCCGCATTCTGTCCGTCGATCTGTCGAAAGCCCGCGCGATGCCGGGTGTCGTTGCGGCGATAACGAGTGCTGATTTTCCCGATCTGAATTATGTCAATGCCGGCCCGGCCTATGCCGACCGGGGTGCAATGGCACGCGAAAAGGTCCGATTTGTTGGCGAGGAAGTCGCGGCGGTGGCGGCGGAGACATCGGCAGCGGCATTGGCGGCGCTTGCCGTGATCGAAGTCGAGTACGAGTTGTTGCCCGCCGTATTCGACGCGGGCTCTGCATTGGCGGCTGATGCGCCGGTCATCCATGACAAACCGGATCTGCCGCGTAATGTCGCGCAGCAGAGTGTTGCCGATTTCGGGGGCGTCGGCGAAGCGTTCGAGAAGGCCGATCACATTTTCGACGCGACCTTCGAACACGGCATCGTCGCGCCGGTTTGCCTGGAAACGAACGGCGTGATGGCGCGCTACGATGCCGGCTACAACGATTTGACATTATGGGCGCCGACACAGGCACCGTTCTTCGTGCGAAAAGAAATTGCTCATGTCCTGGAGTTGCCGCTTGAGAATGTGCATGTCCGCTCGGTGGTGATCGGCGGCGGGTTCGGCGGTAAATCACAGGCGCCTGAACCAATTGCCATTGCCGCGATGCTATCGATCAAGGCGGAACGGCCGGTGAAAATATTGCTGAGCCGTCAGGAAGAATTCCTCAGTGGCAAATCGGATCACGCCAAGAAGATGCGGGTCCGTTCCGCAATCTCGGAAGACGGCACGATCCTCGGGCGTCATACGGAATTCTGGGTCGATAACGGCGCTTATACTCATATGGGACCGGCCTATATTTCCGCGGTACGGCAGCGGACCTGCAATCTCTACCGCGTCGGCGCGGCGGGATTCGACGGCAAGCTCGTGCACACGAACAAGGTCTCGGGCGGTTCTTATCGCGGCATGGGCTCGCCGCAGATCATCTGGGCCATCGAAACTCAGATCGATGAAATCGCCGAAGCGCTCGGCAAGGACAAGCTGGCCTACCGAATCGAGATTGCCAACCGCCCCGGCGATCAGACTCCCATGGGGTGGGAAATCGGCACCTGCGCGCTGGCCGAGTGTCTCGCGGAAGCGGGCCGGCGTATCGGATGGGCGGAGAAGAAAGATGCGATGCCGCCGAACCGCGGCATTGGTTTCGCCGCGATGATCAATCCCAGTGTCGGCGTGCTTTATGCCGAGGGCAACTTCGCCTGTGTCTCGATTGAACTCTTGGCGGATGGGCGGCTGCGTGTGGGCACGCAGTCGGCGGATTGCGGCACTTCGCAAAACACGGTCATGGGCCAGTTCGTCGCCGAAGAGTTGAAGCTCGACGCGGATCAGATCGACGTCCTGCACATGGATACAGACGAGACGCCGCCGGACCTGGGCAGTGCGGCGTCTCGGGTTACCTTCGTCAGCGGGAACGCGGCGATCAAGACCGCCAAGACCTTTCGGGCGGAAGTGGCGGCGCGGCTGGCGCGGCATTGGGATGTGCCGGCGGAAGACATCGATTTCAGTGACGGAATTGCGAGCTACAAGGATGACAATGCACGCCGCCTGTCCTTGGCAGAGATCGCGGCGCTGGAAGGGCCGTTTCGTGTCGAGGACCGGCATGATATCGATATGCCGAGACCCGATCCCAAGACGGGCTTCGGGCATTACGCCGCGACCTATGGCTTCGGGGCGCAGGCGGTTGAAGTTGAAATCGATCCCGCGACCGGTCACGTGACCGTGCACAAGGTCGTCGTGGTGCAGGATATCGGGCGGGTGATCAACCCGCTGGCGTTGGAAGGACAGATGCAGGGCGGCATCGTGCAGGGTATAGGCATGGCCTTGCGCGAAGAACTGGTATTCGAGCAGGGTGCGCCGGTGAACGCCTCGCTCATCACTTATAAGGCGCCGCGCATCAAGGACACGCCGGAGATCGAAACCGTCTTCATCGAGACCAACGATCCGACCGGCCCTTATGGCGCCAAGGCAGGCGGCGAGCACTCGATCAATCCCACGCCGGCCGCGATTGCCAATGCTGTTGCGCAGGCAACGGGCAAGCGCTTCCGGAAGCTGCCGATTACGGCTGCGGATGTCCTGGAAACGACTCGGAAAGAAAAGCCGCTTGCATTGAAATCCTGGACGCGGCCCTACAATCTGGAAGTCGCCACGGCGCGGTCATTGTATCCGTCGGTCCTGTTTCCGGGGCTTCGGAAGCTTGGTGCGAAGGTCGGGCGGAAACGAAAGATTAAGCCGGATTACGACTATTTCCGTCCTGCCGATCTGAAAGGCGCGCTGCGGGAACTGGCGATGCCGGGCCGTACCGCCAAGTTGATCGCCGGCGGTACCGATTTGCAGGTCGGTATCCGCCAGGGCATCTACGATCCGGATGCGGTTATCGATATTGCCGGGCTCGAGGAATTGCGCGGTATCGAGATTTCCGACGACAAGATTACCATCGGGGCCGCCACGACCATCGCCGAAATCACGGAGCGCGATGATCTCCGCACGATCCATCCGATGCTGACCGACGGGCTGGCGAAGATCGCGACGGCACAGATCCGCAATGTGGCAACGATTGCCGGCGATCTCAGTCAGGAGAAACGCTGCTGGTTCTTCCGCAGCGGCGTGCAGTGCTACAAGGCAGGTGGTATGAGCTGCCCCTGTTATGCGGTACTGGGGGACAATCGTCATCACTCCATCATGGGCGCGGGCCGTTGTGCCGCCCCTTGCGTGGCCGATGCCGCGCCAATTCTGACGGCACTCGGCGCGGTGGTGATCGTCAACGGGCCGCATGGCACCTGGCGTGTGCCGATGGAATCTTTCTATGTGTGGTCCGGGGAAACGGTGGTGAAAAAGGCCGAGATTATCCGCGCGATTGAAGTGCCGCTTGTCCCGTTGCGCACGACGCAGACGTTTGAGAAGTCCGCCGGCTGGGATGGCGATTTCGCCGACGCGTCGGTTGCTGTGAATCTCGGCTGGGAGGGTGCCCAGCTCACCTCGGCGTGCATATCGCTTGGGGCTATTGCACCCTTGCCAGTGCGGGCCACAGCGACGGAAAAAGCGCTTTTGGCCAGCGATCTGTCCAACACCGCCATTCGCGCCGCCGCCGAAAAAACCGTCCATGGCGCGCTACCGCTGTCGGACAATGCCCACAAGGCCGCCTTGCTTGTGAATTTGACGGAGCGTGCGATCCACTGTTGCCTTGCGAATTAAGGCGGTCGATTAGGGCTTCTTTCGGCACCAAAATTGATACATGCTTTTAAAAGTGTCCGGGTTCTGACATTCGAAAGCGTGCCATAGCTCAAGCGAAGACAATGATTGCTTTTCTGGATGCGATTGCTTGAACCGGCTCATTGCGTGCTGGTCCTTCAAATCGAAACCTAAAAATTCCAAATCTAGAGCCCTTAGATCTGCCTCGATTTGCGGGAGCGTGAAACGGTGCTCCTGGACATGGAAAAGCAGGTCGCGGCATTCGCTCAGGCTGAAGAAATCGTTGAATCCGAGGAGATCCCGCATTGCGCCATCGCCCATGGTGGCGGCGGCGATGATTTCCTGGCGGCAACTGCGGATGCCGTCCGGCGTCGCGAGGTATTCCTTGTCGGCGACGAGTGCGCGGCCGTTGACGATGCTGCGGCGTCCAGCCTCGCTATACAGACCGATTTTTATCAATCCGCCGCTGCGCAAAAGCGAAACAAGGACGCGCCAGCCCGCCATGGGATCCTCGAGATGGTGCAGAACGCCAGAACATTCAATAAGGTCGAATTGCCGGCCCAACGCGCCAAGCGCCAGTATGTCTGCTTGGGCGTAATCGATATTCGTTACGTCCTGTTCGCGGGTTTTGCGGATCGCGTAGGCCAGGCTCCGCGCGCTTAGATCTATGGCCAATATCGAGGCGTCCGCGAAACGCGATGCCGCCGACAGCGCTTGCTGCCCGGTCCCGCAGCCCGCGATCAAGATGGCCGGCTTGCTGGGGGAGACAAAGTCGCCGAGGTCGAGACAAAGCGGTGAAGCTTGCAGTCGCGACCGGATCGTTCCGGGCGCGCTGCGGAGATTGCCCCTGATCCAACGCGGGTAGGGGTTTTCTTCATATTGCCCGCGCACAGCCTGCGACACCGCGTTATCGATGCGGGTCAATTGCGGTATGTCATCCGCAATCGCGCGCTCTTTCAGTGGCTCATCGAGTTGCCGCGCGATCAGCGGTTCAAGAATGTCGGACCATTGACGGTCGAGCAGCGATTGCGCGCAGGACAGTTCATACAGCGGCCGATAGGCGGCGACCGTCACGAGTAAAGACTCAGGAATATTCTGTCCGGATTCCACCAGCTGTTCTAGCCGCGCGCAGAGCCGGCTAAGCGTGGCGGTTTCTGCCGTGCATTCCGCAAGAACATATTCGTTGGTGAAGCAGTGCAACGCCAATGCGACACGAAAGGGGAGGCTGGCGTCTTCGTTCCGCTCTGCGTTCGCGTCCAACTGTTGCAAGAGACGCCGTCGCAGGCTGGTGAACAGCGCTTCGATCTCGAGGTCGTTCAGGATGCTCGAGGCCATGATCTTCAGCAGCAGGCGATTGCCTGCCAGTACGGCGATGTCCTCGGGTAGCGTGCGCGGGTCGAATGATTCATTGCCCGCGTGTTCCAGCAAGCTCTGGACCGCCGGTTGCTGCCGCAGCATGGCGATCACGGGACGAAGAAGCTGTGCCGGTCGGACCGTTGGTTTATCCAAAAGGTCCCACAGATTTTGCCGCAGTTCGGGTTCGGTCGCCTCGACCGGCAGAAATTCGAGAGCCGCGGCAAGACCGGACCAGTACCCGTCATTTGCCGGATCGATGGCGATGGCTGCACGGAGGCTGATCAGCGCCTGTTGCGGGTCGCCCGCCTCCAACAAGGCGACGCCAAGATTGCCATGGGCTTGGGCAAAGTCGGGCTTAAGGCGGATGGCGGCGCGATACCGCTCGATGGCGTCGTCCAACCGGCCAAGCGATTTCAGCGCGGTCCCCAGATTGCCATACGCTTCTGCAAAATCGGTGTTTAACGTGAGAGCCTTGCCGTAACAGGAAATCGCCTCGTCGAGCCAGCCTTGCTCCTGTAGGGCGACGCCCAGATTACACTGCACATCGGCGTTGTCCGGCTTGAGCGCGACCGCCTCCCGGTAATGCGCTATCGCGTCGTCGAGGCGCCCGCAGTCCCGTAACGTGTTGGCCAGACCGGCATGCGCTTCCGCGAAGCCCGGCTCCGCGGCAAGGGCGCGACGATAGCTTTCGATTGCCTCTTCGCGTTGCCCCAGCGCCTGCAGCGCCGTACCGAGATTGCCGTGGGCATCGGCATAGCCGGGCGCGATGGCGATTGCCTGGCGATATGAGGCCACGGCATCTTCGAGACGCCCGAGATCGAGGTATAAATCACCGAGATTACCGTGTGCTCCGGCGAATTCGGGGTTGCATTGCACGGCCATGCGATAGCTTGCCAAGGCGCCGTCGCGCTGTCCGAGTTGCTTCAGTGCGTTGCCTAGATTGCCATGCGCCTCGGCGAAATCAGGTACAATAGCGATGGCTTCGCGGTAACGGTCCGCCGCTTCGTCAAAGCGTCCGAGATCCTGTAGCGCGTTGCCAAGGTTACAATAAGCTTCGGCATAATCGGGCATTAAGGCGATGGCGCGGGTAATACGGACCTCGGCGATTTCAGGCGTGCCGCTCTGGTGGGCAGCGACACCCGATAGGTGAAGGGCATCGGGATTATCAGGATCGCCTTGCAGCACTTGCTCATAGAGCGGTACCGCCGCCGCCAGGTCACCATTGCCATGGAGATCGAGCGCGCGTTGCAAGGTCTGCTCCAGGGTTTCCTGGCGCGCGGACCCGCCAGCGGCCATCGACTCGTCATCCTGCGGCATGACCGGAGTCTAACAAGTCCGCTGCCAGAACGAAATTCCGAATCCGGCTATCGAAAGATTGCTAGAGTGCGGCTAGGGTGCGTCGTACTAGTTCGACGACCGAAGGAATCCTGACCGTGCCGCAAATCTATCTCGACAACAACGCCAGTACGCCGATAGCGCCCGCCGTGGCGGATGCCATGCGTGCGGCAATGGAGACCGCCTATGGCAACCCGTCGAGTCTGCATTGGGCGGGCGCGCCGGCACGGGACATCGTGGAGACGGCGCGCGCGCAGGTCGCGGCCATGCTCGGCTGCGCGCCGGGCGAGGTGGTGTTCACGAGCGGCGGCAGCGAAGCCAACAACCATGCGCTGACCGGCGCCTTCTTCGCCAGCACGAAGCCGCGCCGCCATATCATCACAACGGCGGTCGAGCATCCCGCCATTGTCGAGCCGTGCCGCTTCCTCGAAGGGCTGGGGGCCACGATTACCTGGCTCCCGGTCGACGGCACCGGGCGCATCGACCCGGACGATCTGCGCCGCGCGATTACCGCGGACACGATCCTGGTCAGCAACATGCACGCCAACAACGAAGTCGGCACGATCCAGCCGATCGCCGAATGCGCCGCCATCGCGCACGAACACGGCGTGCCCTTCCACACCGACGCCGCACAATCGGTCGGCAAGATCCCCACGAAGGTCGATGAACTCGGCGTCGATCTGCTGACCATTGCCGGCCACAAGATCTACGCGCCCAAGGGTGTCGGCGCGCTCTACATCCGCGACGGCGTGAGTTTGGAACCGCTGATCCATGGCGCCGGCCACGAATCCGGCCGCCGCGCCGGTACCGAAAGCGCGCTCCTGACGGCAGGCCT
>JAJFJB010000302.1 GCA_021774435.1 Alphaproteobacteria bacterium | reverse complement strand
AGAATCTGTACGGCTACGGATAGTGCGACCAGCCCACCTAAAACGAGCAGTAGAACCAATAACGATCGTTGCCATCGCCATTCTAAGAAAAGAGGAGCAATAAAAAAGGACACCAGCAAAATGCCCAGGACGATGGGCGCTGCCGCTACCTCATATAGGGCACGGCCTTGAACGAGTGCCTCGTAACCGAGAATGTGCGTAAACGGCCCGGGGATGGATTTATAGATTGGCACGGCGACCTGGTCGCCCAATTCGATTGCCGTGCTGCCGATGACGATTTTCTTTCCGGCAACCTCATCCGGCGAAAACGTCCCGTGCAAAACATCAATGTACGACAAACGCGGTATCGTAGAGAGTTGAATACCGTAATCGATATGGAATACGCGCTCTCTGAAACTCTCTTGACCCTCGAGAATGCTCGCCATCGATGCTAAGGGGCCGTCACGAACCGCCATCGTCCGGACGAGACCGTCCGGCTCCGGTTGAACATTGATCGACGCAATCGTTGAATGCTCGCTGAACATTGGCAATGGTAACGAAAGCTTTAACTCCTTTTCGCCGTTTTCAAGTCTGATAAATTGTCGAAACGCGGGCAGGATGACCTTGCCTTCGGCACGGTTTATCGCGCGAGCCAATAGACGGTCGTCCTCAGGACGCGACCGCGCGCTGAAATCCACATCGAAAGCCACACGTCGGGCGCCAGCTTCGAGAAGCCTGTCGATTACCGCGGCATGGTAACGCCGCGGCCAGGGCCAAATTTCAAACTGTTCAATGCTCCTTGCATCGATTTCTACAAGAACGACATTGCCTGTTGCCGGCCGCGCGCTCCATTCGAAGCCCAAATCGGTAAGTTTGTTGTCTATCAGGGTTAGATCGCCTGAGAGATATAACGCAGCGGTCAAGCCAGCGATGATCGCGTGTGGAAGTCGGGAAAAAAGATAAGCAGCGACTTTGTTTTTCATGACTGGGTCGCCATCTGCCCTGACCCCTTAGTGTTGCGGTCGTTGGAGAATGTCTGGCTGGCAGACTTAAAGCGTAATTGTCTAGGTTGACTAAAATTGGTTAACAAAGAGTAGAGCGGAGAACGTTTCGATACGCGAGGCCAACTAAACCGTCTCGAATTCCGGTTTAGCCTTTTTTCTTTCCGCCACCGTTACCGCCACCTGCGTTGCCACCGGCATTGCCGCCACCTGCGTTGCCGCCGCCGTTACCGGCACCTGCGTTGCCACCGCCGTTACCGGCACCTGCGTTGCCACCGCCGGGATTGCCACCTGCGTTGCCACCGCCGGGATTGCCACCTGCGTTGCCGCCACCGGGATTGCCGCCTGCGTTGCCGCCACCTGCATTGCCGCCACCGGGGTTGCCACCCGAATTGCCTGGGCTCACGCTGGCGACGCTGCTGCCGCCGGCATTACCATTGCCGCCTGCGTTGCCGCCACCTGCATTGCCGCCACCGGGGTTGCCGCCCGAATTGCCTGGGCTCACGCTGGCGACGCTGCTGCCGCCGGCATTACCATTGCCGCCTGCATTGCCGCCACCGTTGCCACCGGCACTACCGTTACCGCCGGCATTGCTGTTACCATTGCCACCGGCATTGCTGTTACCGTTGCCACCGGCATTGCTGTTACTGTTGCTGCCAGGGTTTTTGCCGGTTGCGTTGCCATTACCTTTGCCTTTGTCATCATTGGCGGCTGAGGCAATGCTGGCGCTACCTGCGTTTACGCCGGAAGCCCGGTCTGGCTGGATGAAGCCGTTGGTTAGGGCGACGATATTAATTTTGGTGATGCCAAGCGCTTTGGTAATAGCAAGACCTTTGCCAAATTTTGCGCTCGTTTTTGCGGTCTTTTTTGCAATGCCGCTGCTGGCTGCTTTGCCTACGGCAGACTTTTTGGCGCCCGGTTTTTGCGTTGATTTACCGGTATTGCCCGACGCACCGTTCGTGGACTTTTTTGCCAGCTCTGTTTTCTCGACTTTGGCTTTCGCATGCTTGGATTTGCCGTTGGTGCGGCCGCCGCTAATCTTCAAGCCGCCGCCCGGTTTGGACGTTACAACGCCGGTGCGCCCCGGTTGGACAAGGCCGCTTTGACCCGAAAGCAGGTCGTTGACTTGAACAAGGCCGGAAACAACGTGTACGGCGCTATTCTCTTTGTTGACGCTGACGGTAAATGTCGTTCCTTTTACAACCGCGGCTAAGTAGGGCGTTTTGACTTCGAAATGCTGGTCCGGACGCTTTTCGACCTTCAGCAGTAGCGTGCCGAGGTTTTGTACGATCCGGGTCAGCATGTTTCCCGTTGCGGGGGGAATCGATATCTCGCTTTTGGGAGACATCGTGATGCTTTCCGTTCCCCGTGCAAGGACGACGCGGGCGTTTTCGCCTGTCGAAACCGTGCTGCCGATACCGATGCTGCTGCCGCTTTTCAGCGCAGTGGCGTCGTCGCCATTGGATTTATGGCGAACATCGCCGCTTACGCTCTTAACCGTCCAAGGGCGCAAGTTCTGTGCATTGGCGGTCCCGAAGGACAAAATGCCGAATGTCATTGCGATAAAAGTGACTGCCAAAAAAGTTCTGCAGCAATTCATAGTCTGTCCTCGATCCATCGATAACTCTGTCCGCGTCAAGATGGATAATCGTTTAAGTTCCGAATTTATTCGTCACCCAAACGAATGAAGAAAGCGTCTTAAGGGTTTGATTTAAAAGAACAAATTATGCATAAATTACATAAAATTTTAGCAAGATTTGGCTACAATCCAGACGTAAATTAATTTGGGGGGGTCGATTTTTAACCAATTGAAAACAAACAACATTCATCCGAAAATTTGGAAAATTAATGTTTGTTAAGATCGCGAATAGTTTTAAGAAATGACGGCAATGTGGATTTATGAGTGAAAAGAGAGCGCCTTCTGAACTTGTACAATTAATAGCTGTTGCGCGGCGTCAGCCTTATTCGATGTGATGCGCTTATCCGGTGCTGGTGTTTGTACAAGAATGGGCTGCTTGATCCCGGTTTGCCAAAATTTGACCCGCTCGCGCCGGAATATCTTTCTCCGATGAGGCAGCCTGGGAATTCACCATAACGATGCGCCCTGTCTACGACGTAGAAGGTCTGCGATAGCAGGCTCGGAGAAAGGAAATACGTGCAAGCGCGCGCTCTAATGGTCGACGAAGCCGTGCCGGTAAATGGGATGAGCGCTAAACGAAGGTCAACAGCCGCCGTGGCGTATCCACGATGATCGTCTTGATCTCGCTTTCGGTGAAGTTCCGAAGCCGCATCAGGGGGATGGCGTTCTCGAAGATATGGCCGTAGCCGTGCCCGCCATGGGATTTGAGCCGGGTCAGGTAGCAGATGTCGTGGCTGATGACGATCTGCTCTAGATGGCCGCGCTCGATCAGGGCGCGGATCAGCCGCAGCCGGATCGCGTCGTTCGGCATGTCGATCTTGGGGTTTAGCGCGTAATAGCTGGTTTCCTGTCCAAACAGATCGAATTCGATCACACAGCCGGTGTCCGCCAGCCGGAAGAGGCGCTCATGGTCGAAGATCGTGCGGTCGATATGGCTGATGATCGTGCGTTCCGGCTGACCGTCATGCGCGGCGATGAAGTCCATCACCTCTTGCGGCTGATCGGCATCGCGACCGGGATGGACGTTGAGCGCTGCGCCCGTTGCACGCTGCGCGATAACCGCGCCCTGCATGACCCGTTTTTCCAGGTCGGTCCAGGGCGACTGGCAGCCGATTTCGCCGATGACGCCGGCGCGGATGTCGGTGTCCCAGGCGCCGCTGAAGACCTGTTCGATCATTTCCGTCGCGAAGCTGTCGACGTCCCGGCTTCGGTTCGCTTCGTCCTGATACTCGTCGACATAATGCCCGCAGCCCATGACGACATGCGCCCCGGTATCGCGGGAAATCTGCGCCAGTGAATCCGGTGCCGGTGCCAGACCACCGGAACTCAGTTCGACAATCGTATTGCCGCCGGCTGCGACCATTTCCTTGACCTCGAAGGTTGCGAGACCGACGGACCGGGAAATGTAGTTGCGCGGTACCTTGACCCGGCCGTAATTGAACTGCCAGCAATTGCAGAGCGAGATTTCCGGCCCTTGATCAGTCTCCTTCGCCATCTCGGGCGTTCGGATATCCCAGACCAGATGCTCGTGCATCAGCGTATTGCCGAGATCGGCAGGGTCGATCAGTCCCAGAACCGTTTGCGCTTTGCCGCGAAGGTCGTCTCTTGTGAATGTTGTCATGTCTTCCATCTATCCGTATGTGACGTTTAGGCGCGCGCGGTAAGCAATGGTTTGCGTGCTGCCACGACATCGTCCAATGCACCAACGAAGCCCTCGAGTTCCGAGTCCGTCAACACCGTGGAAAGCGCGATAAAGCCGCGCCGGGCGACATAGTAGCCCCGTTCAAGCAAATCGAGGAACAGGAGTTCTTTCGCGCCGTCGTCGCTGTCGGCAACGTCGTCGATGGTGTGGATGGGTCCCGCGACCCCGTGCAGGTTCATCAGAGATCCGACGCCGGAGGCGTGCAGTGCGACATTGTGAGATTCGAACACCCCATTGATCCGGTTGCGCAGCGCGTCACCGCGCTGATGCAGGGCTTCGGCGATATCGGGCGTGAAGGCCTCCGTCAGGGCCGCGATGCCGGCCTGCATGGACAGCACGTTGTTGTTGAAGGTGCCGGCATGCGGCATGGCGTTGGGGGCGGTGGGATCATAGATCATCATCAGGTCTTCGCGGCCGCCGAAAGCGCCGAAGGACATGCCGCCGCCGATCCATTTGCCCAGGGCAACCATGTCGGGCGTGATGCCCAGTTCTCCATGCGCGCCACCCCGCCCGAAGCGTGAGGTCATGACTTCATCGAAAATCAGGACCGCGCCGCTTGCCGTTGCTTCCTCGCGCAACATGGCGAGGAATTCCGGGTCGCCGGGAATGCAGCCGCTCGACCCCAGCATCGGTTCGACGGTAATACTGGCCAATGCATCGGCATTCTCGCGGATCAGGGCGCGGGTCCGGTCGATATCGTTGTAGTGGCCGAGGACATAGGGGAAGGGCGCGTTGATCGGGATGCCGCCGCCGCCGAAATACAACAGGCCGCCGTGATAACCGCCATGGAAGACCATGACTTTTTCGCGGCCGGTGACGTGGCGCGCGGTCGAGATCGCCATCAGGTTGGC
>JAJFJB010000301.1 GCA_021774435.1 Alphaproteobacteria bacterium | reverse complement strand
TCTGAACCTATGACCCTGAAGTTTTGCGCTGCGACCAACGGGAGCGCTCATAACATGAAGGCTTCGGACGTCAAGAAAACGCTCAAAAGTGCGTTTTTAGACCGAAGGTTGAGCACGGGCCAACGGCCCGCGCGCAGACTGCGTAGGTTCAAATCCTACCACCGCAACCAATTTAACGCCGCTAACTCAATATCTTGGCGGCATTCGTGCGTCCACACCCTGCGCCACCCGCAATCAATGTCCGCACTGTGTCCACAAATGGCCCGGTCGTGAAACAAACAATGCCGTGTACCATCCCAAAATTATCTGGCCGGCTGATCACTGCAGCCTCACCGGCGAGGCCAATGTCTGCTTACCTGCGGTTTAGGTCCGCTTATCAATCAACACGCGACATACCGTGCAACGCTGCCGACTTCGCATGTTGACCCGAAGCGGAAGTGATGAATATCCGCGGATTTGTTTTTAGTCGGGGTCTGCCTCACCGTGTTCAGCGCAATTGGCCCCACGAATTCCAATAGGTCCGTTCTCTTGCAGGCGTTCTCTTCGCCTCCTTAAAGCCATCTCCGGTGTAGTAAGCGACAGGAAGCAACGCTGCTTGTCTGATGTTATCGGGGATATCCAGGATGCCTGCGGCTTCCCGTGCGTAGTGTGCGTGTACCGTCGTCATCGTAGAACCGATTCCGCGAGCTCGTAGTGCAAGCATTAATGACCATGTGGCTGGGACAATGCTGGCCAACTCGGAACCAGTATCAGACGTGCCACCCATGACACGCGGTATTTCAACGCAAGAGAGAATGAGAACCGGCACTTCGTGGATATGCTCGGCTAAATAATCAAATGACATCTTATCGTGGGCCTGGAAATTTCTTGAAGCTTTCTTAGCGCCCGGAACCCATAGCTCATAGTAGGCCTTGCGATATATCGCAGCCAATTGCTCCTTGATTTCTTTGGCAGTGACAACAATGAAGTGGTAGCGATGGATGTTTCCGCCGGTCGGCGCTTGAACGGCGATCTCCAAGCAGTGCTGAATTATTTCGGATTCAACTTCTCGGTTGAGATCAAGGCGTTTTCGAACCGACCGGGTCGTTGTTAGCAGTTCGTCGACTGTCGCGATATCCATGTTACAGGTCTCCGGCTTTGGGATTGTTGTAATTCCTTAGATCCAGCGGTCTACAGTTCCTCCGCCGGACGCATTTTTAGGAAATCCTCTGGAACAAGCGCCTCAGGTACGGCGATGATGTAGACAATGCGCCCTTCGATAACGCCCTCGGCATGTAAGGTTCGCGCAGGAACGATGATCTTGTCGCCTGTCGTGACCGGATGCCGTTTACTGCTGTCAGCGTCGAGAAAGTCTGTCTTTCCGTCCATGACGTAGACATGCACTTCTTCACTATGCCAGTGGACTTCAGCCGCAGTGGTCGTTCCAGCGACATAGGTCGTCGGCCATGTCCCATTTTGCTTTACGTCCTCGATGACATCACTGAGACCGTGGAAAAAACCTTTTTTGACGCGGATACCCATTTCTGCTTCTCCTGAAAGATCGTTGTCATGCCTAATCCAAAGTCTCGCTCCGCCTCATACGCCGAGGCGACAAGGTCACAAAAAAAGTTCGACAAAAATGCGCCAATTCCACTGTATCGTGACAGGGGACTTGGTTCTTCGTGTTAAGAGTCGTGATCGTTCAAAGCGGGATGGAAGAACATTAATGCCATGATGAGGCTGCAACTTCTCGGCGATTTTGAACTACTCGATGAGTGCGGAAGATCTCTGAAACTGGCGTCACGCAAGGATGCTGCATTGCTGGCGTATCTCGCCTTGCAGGAAAAACCTGTGGATCGCGCCGTTGTTGCGGATTTGCTCTGGGTAGACCGGGCGGAAGAGCAAGCTCGGAAAAGTCTTCGGCAATCCCTCGTCGCATTGCGACGAATCCTCAATCGGAACTTTGAAATCGTTCCCACGGATCGTGATCAGCGCATCCAAATTGATCTGTCTTACATCGCGGTGGACGCCTCAGAGTTCAAACATGCGGCAATGACTGGCAATGTCGAATTAGCCGCATCCCTCTATGGCGGTGCGTTCCTGGGAAACTTTCGATCACCAACAAACGCCTTTGATAGGTGGATTTCCGCGGAGCGGGCGCATTTAGACGATCTCTCATGCGGCGTTCTAATGGAGCTAGCGCAGACCCGATTAACGGCGTGTGATTGGACTGGCGCTATCCAAACGGCGCGAGCCATCGTCGAGATCAACCATTTGAATGAAGGCGGGCATCGATTATTGATGCGCGCGCTGGAAGGCGGCGGTAGGCGGAACGATGCATTGCAACAATTTCATCGACTGAACGATCTGCTCCGCGATGAGTTGGACGTCCATCCGGACACGGAGACTACAGCGCTCTACCGAACCATTAAGGAAACACCTACGCAGCACCTTTTAGCGGACAGCAAACGCGGTGAAGAACTTGAAAGCAAGCTCTCAGATCGCCCCGGACTTGTCGTTCTACCGCTTAGGGTCGTCGAAAATAGCCACGAAGACCAAGCTATTGCTGACGGTCTAACGGAAGAGTTGATCGCGACCCTGGCCGCATATCGTTGGTTCTTTGTTACTTCGGCGATACAGGCGGCGACATATCGAAACCGCCAAATTGAACCCCGGCAACTTTACAATGAATTAGGTGTTCGGTATGTCCTCTCCGGCAGATTGCGTCGAACTGGAAATCACTTGTCGGTTCGTCTGGATTTAAGTGATCCGTTGAGCGGCGAGCATTTGTGGAGTGAACGCATCCGCTGTCATTTTGATGAAGCGTTGCTGGCGCATGATACCTTGGCGCGGCAGGTCGCGGCCGCGATCGAGCCCGAACTGCTCAAAGCGGAGGACGAAATATCTCTTCGCGTTCCGCTCCAGGATTTCAAGCGATGGGAGCAACTGGCGCGGGCGCGGAGGCTTGCCGAACGTGGCGATGAAAATGGCCTGAAAGCAAGTGTTGAGTTGGCCGGTGACATCGCCCGCCAGTTCCCCAATTGCGCATATGCCCAGGCGACACTGGGATGGACCTCCTGGCTGATCTTCGCGATATCGGCGTTAGATAAGGAAGGATACCATCGTAATCTTTCCACCATGCCGGACGGCATGGCGGCATGCGAGGCAGCGGTAACGCTCGATCCGAGGTTCTATCTCGGCCACGCTGCACTTGGAGGATGGCAAACAAAAGTCGGAGATTTTAGTAGTGCATTGCCGAATTTGCGCCGGTCAATCGACCTAAACCCCTCGTTTCCGACAAGTTACAACCAAATGGTCGGCTGCCTAACGCGGGCCGGGCGTCCACAAGAGGCATTCGGCTGGATCAAGCCGCTCGATCTCATCAGCCCCAATGATGCTTTCAGGGGCTA
>JAJFJB010000031.1 GCA_021774435.1 Alphaproteobacteria bacterium | reverse complement strand
TACCCGTCGGATCGCCTGTTTGCGCCATGAACCCTTCGATAACGCGGTGGAAGACGATGCCGTCGTAGAACCCTTGCCGGACCAGTTCTTTAATGCGTTCAACATGGTTCGGTGCCAATTCCGGAAGCAACTCGATGACGACGCGGCCGTCCTTCAAATCAAGATAAATCATATTTTCCTTATCTTTCGCAGCGCCGGCACTCGTTGCCAGCGAAAACATTCCCAACACTGTACCGATCAATAACAGCAGTCGTCGCACTTTTCATTCCCTTCCTTAACTCAAACTCGATTTTTTATCGAAGCGCGGCGGCGATATTGCCACCATCAACCGTCAGCACAGCCGCCGTCGTCCGCGGCGCCTTGGCCAGAAAAACGAACGCATCGGCGACATCTTCCGCTCTAACTTCCTGATGTAAAAGATTGCCGGACATATAGTCTTTTTCGCTGACGCCGCGTGCCTCGGCCCGTGCTGCAATCATGTCATCGTCGAGCAACCCGCTCCGAATACGATCGGCGTTGACCGCGTTCGCACGAATGCCTTCCGCGCCATGATCGAGCGCATATTGCCGAACGAGCGACAAGGTTGCCGCCTTTGGCAGCCCATAGGGACCGAAATCCGGTCCCGGGTTCACGGCCTGCTTGGAGGTATTGAAGACCAGCGCGCCGCCCGTGCCCTGGGCCCGCATGATCCGAACCGCAGCTTGCGCGACAGATTGATGGGCGAAGAAGTTAAGCTCAAAAGATTGCCGCAAAATATCATTGTCGACATCGGCGATTCGGCCGCTCCAGGCAGCGCCCGCGTTGGACACAACCACATCGACTCCACCGAACCGTTCACAAATCCGGGCAAAAGCAGCTTCAACCGAAGCCGAGTCGGTAACGTCGCACGCAAAGGCCGCACCACCGAGGCCGCTGACGGCTACCGCGGCCGCCTCTTGGTCGATATCAAGTGCGGCCACGACCGCACCTTCCGCGGCGAATGCCTTTGCGGTTGCGGTGCCAATCGCACCGCCGGCACCGGTAATTGCCACAACTTGCCGCGCCAACGGTTTTTCCGCCCCCTTGCCCAGCTTCGCCTGCTCCAAAGACCAATACTCGATATCGAACATGTCGGCCTCGGAAACACAGTCATACGTGCCGATCGCTTCCGCATCGGTAATCGTTTCAACGGTATTCTCCGCCAAATCCGCCGCCACACCGGCCGATTTGGGGCTGTCGCCCATGCCGAAAAGACCAAGTCCAGGAACCAAAGCGACCCTCGGAACCAGATCAAGCATGGTTTTAGGGGTTTCCTGGCGCGGGTTATGGCGCTCGAAATAGACGCGATAGGCATCCGCAAACGCGTCGAAGGTCGCTTGCGCGGCAACCCGGAACGCGCCCAGGTCTCCCGTCTGCGGGGCCGGCAACAGCACTGGCGTATTCTTGATACGGATATTGTGATCCGGCGTCACAACGCCGATCTGGCTATAGCGGCCCACTTCGGCGCCATTCACATAATTCAGAATTGCCGGTCCCGTGCGAAAATCGAGAACCATGCGCTGCCAGCGGTCGTCCCCGACTGACGCTGCGGCCAGACCACGAAGGATAGGGGCCACATCGGCTGCAGTCGCAATATTGTCCGGCAAGGAAGCGGCAACAAACACCGAGTTCCGGCCTTCCTGCAATCGATGCTCGGCCAAGGTGACGGCGTCGATCATCCGCTCATAGGCTTCCCGCGCGCTATCGCCGAAGGTGAATATGCCATGTTTGTGCAAGATCAAACCGCCGACATCCGGAGATTGCCGATAGATCTGCGCCGCGCTCTTTGCCAGCGCGAATCCCGGCATGATGTAGGGCACCGATCCCATCGTGCCGCCGAACACATCCGCACAGATCGCCTCGCCATCGGGCTGGTCGCTAATGCTGAGGATCGCGGTTGAATGCGTGTGGTCAATGAATTTATGCGGCAAAAAAGCATGCAGTAGCGTTTCGACGGAAGGATTCGGTGCGGTGCTGTCGAGCAAATTCCCGCGCTGTACGTTGACCATATCCTCATCGCTCAGTTTTTCGAGCGCCTCAAGCCGGAGCAAGGGGTCGAGCCGCACCGCAGGCAACCCGGCAGGCTCGATATCGCCGAGATCCCAGCCGCTGCCCTTGACGCACAAAACGCTGACGTCGTCGCCAAGCAGGTCGTGTTGCGTCGTTTTTACCGACGTATTGCCGCCGCCATGCAATACCAATCGCGGATCGCCGCCCAGCAGGCGACTGGTGTAAACCCGCAGCGCGACATCCGCGTTCGCCCCCTTATCGGCATATCGAGCAATGAACGTTTCCGCATCTGTATCCGACCAGAGACTATCCATGAATTTTCCTCACCCTCGTTCGGGAAACAGTCCAAGCAGACCGTCACGGCTCGCTGCAGCGATACCGCGCTCGGTAATCAAGCCCGTCACAAGACGCGCCGGCGTCACATCGAACGCATAGTTAGCAACCGCGCTTCCTTGCGGCGTGATTTCGACCGTTTCGATACGCCCGTCGGCCGTCCGTCCCGTCATCTCCGATACTTCTTTCGGGTCCCGTTCCTCAATCGGTATTTCGGCGACACCGTCACCCAAAGTCCAATCAATCGTCGGTGATGGCAGCCCGATATAGAAGGGCACATTGTTGTCATGCGCCGCCAGTGCCTTGAGATAGGTGCCGATCTTGTTGCAGACATCGCCGGCGCCCGTTGTCCGGTCGGTTCCGGTAATGCACAGATCGACCTGCCCATGTTGCATCAGATGACCGCCGACATTGTCCACGATCACCGTATGCGGCACACCGTGATGACCAAGCTCCCACGCCGTCAGGCTGGCCCCCTGATTTCGGGGACGCGTTTCGTCGACCCAGACATGGACTGGAATGCCCGCATCGTGGGCCCGGTATATCGGCGCGGTCGCCGTGCCCCAGTCGACTGTAGCCAGCCAGCCCGCATTGCAATGCGTCAGGATATTGACAGGACCGCCCCCTTTACCCTCAGCCGCCGCGCGGATGAGCTCGACGCCATGGCTGCCGATGCCCTCATTGATGCCGACATCCTCGTCGCAAATTTCCGCCGCGCGCCGATAGGCCGCATCGCGGCGGTCGCCTGCAGGGAGCGGCTGCAGCAATGCCTGCATTTCATCCAGCGCCCAGCGCAAATTAACGGCAGTCGGCCGGGTCGCGATCAGTGTTTTACAGGCATTGTCCAACCCCGCATCGCTGCTGTCGACGCGCATGGCGAGCGCGACGCCATAGCCGGCCGATGCGCCGATTAGCGGTGCGCCACGCACTTGCATCGTGCGGATCGCATGCGCCGCATCCTCGACGGTACTGAGCCGGACGATTTCGAACTCATGAGGCAACTTCGTCTGGTCGATGATTTCGACGGATTCGCCATCGTCGGACAGCCAGATCGTCCGATGCGCTACGCCATCCACAAGCATTCAGAATGAGCCTTTCCCTAAAAGAGGCGGTGTTTATTCGCCTTCAATACAACAACGATGGTGCCCGTTCACCTGTTCTCTGTGCGGGCCAAGTCGTCACCAATAACCCGCCATGAGTTCGCCCGCCCATTCAGGCTCTCGGGCTTCACCGCGCGGCGCAAAATCACGCATATAGGGCTTGATATCGAGCACCGGCGTACCATCAATGGCATCAAGCCCTTCGACCCCGATCCGCAATCCTTCAACCGAAAGTACACGGCATACCGTCAAGCCAATCCGGTTCGGTCGCCCTTTGCCACGTTGCGCGAAGATACCGATCTTTGGCCAGTCGGTGTTGCCGCGCGGATGACGGGCAGAATATTGCACTTTCTCTTCGGCGACTTGATGAAAGTGGAACACCACTTCGATATGGGAAAATGCGTCAAGTCCCGCAATCGCTTCCGGCGTGAAGCGAGCCTCATCCAGGACAATGGCCGCGCGCTCTCCGCCCCAATCGTCATCAACGGCTTCGGCCCGGCCACCGACCACAATCGCAACAGGCTCCATCGTTATGGTCATAAGAACTCCTTCAAAGTCTTTCGCAGACGCGACCAAAAAACAAACGCGCCGAGCCGACTCAAACACGGGTCACTCTAATCGATCGGTCACGTGGTTGTCTTCAGGTGGAAGGATTTCGGCCGCGTCAATTGCTCGAAGCCGACGGTGGACAAGCTGCAACCCCGCCCCGAATTCTTAACTCCTGTCCAGGCCAATGCCGGATCGAGATAATCGCACCGGTTCATGAACCAGGTTCCAGTCTCGACCTGTTCCCCAAGCGCAATCGCCGCGTCCTCGTCACCGGTCCAGATTGCTGCCGTTAGTCCGTAATCACTATCGTTCATCAGTGCCACAGCTGCGTCGTCGGAACGGACTTTCATAACGCCGACTACGGGCCCGAAACTTTCCTCGGTCATGACCCGCATCGAATGATTGACGCCGATCAGGACTTGCGGCGCCATGAAGGGGGTTCCCGACCGGTCGGCCCTGTAGCTCTTGGGATCGACCATCGGTACGGCTTTGGCCGCGACCGCCTCCGCCACTTGACCGCGCACGAAATCAGCGGCCTCGGCCCGCACCATTGGGCCCAAATTCGTTTCATCCCGGCGCGGATCACCCAGATTGTAATTCCGCGCGGCAAGGACCAGTCCGGCGACAAAGTCATCGTAAACGGCCTCATGGACATAAATCCGTTCGATACCGCAGCAGGACTGGCCCGAATTATAGAACGCACCATCGGCCAAATTCTCGACTGCGTGCTCAATATCGGCATCGTGGCGAACATAGGCGGGGTCCTTGCCGCCGAGTTCCAGCCCGGCGCCCGCAAAACGATCGCTGAGCGCCTGCTGTACCGCGTGACCACCCGCAACCGAACCGGTGAAGGCAACAAAGTCAGTCGCCTTATCTCGCATTAGAGTTGCCGCCCCCTCATGCGATAGATGCAGGGGCTGGAAAACGCCATCCGGCAGTCCGGCGCGGGCAAATGCCGCCGCAAACCGCTCCGCGCACAACGGGGTCTGGTGTGAGTGTTTCAAAATGACCGTATTACCAGCCAACAACGCCGGCCAAACCGCGTTGACCGCCGTCAGATAGGGATAGTTCCAGGGCGCAACGACAAAGACCTGCCCCAGCGGCACCCGGCGTATAAACCTCGTGAAGCCAGGCTGATAGAGTGGTTCTATATCTACCAGCGCTTCCGGTGCGATAGCGATCATTTGACGTGCGCGTTCCTCGAACCCAACGACTTCGCCAAGCGCCTGGCGCACGGGACGCCCCATCTGCCAGGTGAGTTCCAGCGCTATTTCATCCCGGTCCTCGGCCAGAAAGTCCGTTGCCCGCATCAACATCGCTTGCCGATCCCGTATCGCCATTAACCGCCATCCCGGACCAGCCATTTCTGCGCGCTCCAGAGCCGCGGCGATTTCGCGGTCGTCGGCGAGTGGCCGTTCGACAAAGACCCGGCCATCCACCGGCGACACGCATTGCAGTAACTCCGCCATCATCCACACTCGAACAATTGTTGCCGCTAAGAAGTTATGAGTGCTCTTTCTGCGCTGGAAACAAATGCGCACGCAAGAGAGAACTTCTAAGCTTGCGGCATGACAAATGCGCGACACTTTGCGACCATGGCGACGAAACTGGGAGCCAACACATGACCATCCTTGCAATCGACCAGGGCACAACGAGCACCCGCGCCATACTCTACAACACGGACGGTACGCCCCTCGGTCAAGCGCAGAAAGAGTTATCGCAAATTTATCCGCGACCCGGCTGGGTTGAACATGACCCTGAAACGATTTGGGAAGATGTCGTGACGGTCTGTCGCGACGTACTCCAGATCGCGGGTATCGCGGCGAACAAAATTGCCGCGATCGGAATTACCAATCAGCGTGAAACAACCGTTATCTGGGACCGGGCGACTGGCAAGCCAGTTCACAACGCCATTGTGTGGCAGGACAGGCGCACCGCGGAGGTTTGCGCGAGGCTCCGGGCCGACGGCAACGAGGCGCGTGTTCAATCCAAAACAGGCCTGTTGCTCGATCCGTATTTTTCCGCAACGAAAATTGCTTGGCTCCTCGACAACGTCGACGGAGCTCGGTCGAAAGCTGAAGCGGGCGGCCTTGCCTTTGGTACGATCGATAGTTTCCTTCTCTGGCGCCTGACCGGCGGACAAGTTCATGCCACGGATATAACCAACGCGGCCCGCACACTGCTCTTCGATATCCAAAAGCAGGAATGGGATGAAGATCTGCTGAACCTATTCGGTGTACCGCGCACCATTCTGCCGACCGTGCACGACAATATGGCGAATTTTGGTATCACCGATGCGCCCCTGCTCGGCGCCGAAATTCCCATCGCCGGCATGGCGGGCGACCAGCAAGCCGCGACCGTGGGGCAGGCCTGCTTCGAACCGGGCATGGTCAAGGCGACTTACGGCACCGGGTGTTTCGCCTTGCTGAATATCGGCGAAAAGCCTGTCCTGTCAGCCAACAAGCTTCTGACGACAATCGCCTATCGCCTGAATGGGCGTACCACCTACGCGCTGGAAGGCAGCATCTTTACCGCTGGCGCGGCGGTGCAGTGGTTACGCGATGGCGTCGGCGTGGTCCGGCAGGCGGAAGAGACCGAAGCGCTCGCCAAAGCCGCGAACCCGGAAAGCACCGTGTATATGGTGCCGGCCTTCACGGGCCTCGGTGCACCCTATTGGGATGCGGAGGCGCGCGGCGCGATCTACGGTTTGACCCGTGACACCGGCCGCGAGGAACTCGCGCGCGCCACGCTGGAATCGGTCTGCTACCAAACGCGCGACTTGTTCGAGGCCATGGCCGCCGACGGCGCCATGTCGCCAGCGGCACTGCGTGTGGATGGTGGCATGATCGCCAATGACTGGGCGATGCAATTCCTCTCCGACATTCTCGACCTGGCCGTCGAGCGCCCCGTGACGGCGGAGACAACCGCACTTGGCGCGGCCATGTTGGCCGGCATGCAAGTAGGCCTCATGAAAGGCCCGCTTGTTCTGGCTGAACGCTGGCGCAGCCACTCCCGCTTCGACCCACGCATGGATCCCTCGGAACGGTCTCGGCGCTACGACGGATGGCGCGACGCCGTGCGCCGAACGCGCAGTAGCAAAGATCAGTAGGTTCAGCCGCCGTAAAAAACGTTGTCGCCGAGTTCTTTCATCTCGAGAATCGCCTCATCGGGCCGGCCGGCCGGGCTCTGACCCACATGGGCGTTCACGACTTCGCCGACAACGATGTGATGGTCGCCCTGCTCGACGATTTCCACGACCTTGCATTCGACGCTCGCCTGAGCGTTTTGCAAAATTGGCGAACCCGTAATTGGTCCCGCCTCGAACGGTTCTCCACTGACCTTGTTGCCATCGACATCGGCCGGCTTGAAGAACGCAAACGCCTGACCCTGCTGCCCTTTGCCGAGCATATTCAAGGCAAAGCCGCGGGTTTCATTGACCGCTTGCAAGGGCCCTGAATCAACCTTGACGCCAATGGCGACGAGTGGCGGGTTGAACGATGTCTGCGTGACCCAGTTCACGGTCGCCGCGGCAATAGAACCGTCCCCGCTCTTAGCCGTCATCACATAGATGCCGTACGGAATCATCCTTAACGCGGTCTTCTTCGCATCATCGTCCATATCAAACTCTCCTTCGGAAAAACGCTTGCGACTATGGAGAGATTAAAACGGGTCGCCGAAACGCGGTCAACGTGCAGACCTCACAACCAGCGGCGCACAATGTCGCAGTACTGGCGATACGGTTCGCCAAATAATTCCCGAAGGTAGCGCTCTTCCCGTGCGATGACGCCGTAGTGCATCGTCGCCAAAACAGGGATCAGAAAGGCAAACATCCAGATACCGCCAAATGCTGCTGTGATCCCCAAATAAACGAACGCCAGCCCGACATACATCGGATTGCGGGAAAATCGGTATACGCCACCTGTCACCAACACCGTTGACGGATTCCAGGGCTCCGGGCTAGTCCCGGCGCGCCGGAAGCCGAAAAGCGCCGGCAGCGCAATGGCAAAGCCCATAACCCCGAGCAGAACACCCAGGGGATAACCGATTTCGTTGGGTAGCGACGGCGATGGCCAAAGAAAATCAAGACCGTATCCGATCAGCAAGCCGGTAAGGAAGATCAGCGGCGGTGGTGCGATCACACCTGCCGTGGTTTTGTCCGAAGGTGCCATCGCTTACTTGAAGCTGGAAATTTCCGTTTCCTTGCAGGTGATGAATTCGAGCAGCGCCGGGACGCCTGCCTCCGTCTGCTCGATGCCACGCTTGATCGCTGGAATGATATCTTCCGGTTGCGTGACCCGCTCGCCATAACCGCCGAACGCCCGCGCCATGGCGGCATAGTCGCCCGAAATATCCGTCGCGCGGTATTTCTCGGTCGATTGCTCCATGATGTGGAGTTCGATGGCCATTGAGAAGTTGTTGAGCAAGATCGAAAGGATCGGGATCCGCTCTCGTACCGCGGTTTCGAAATCCATGCCCGTAAATCCGATTGCCGCATCCCCCCAGACGTTGATGCAGAGCTTATCCGGCTTCGCCAGTTTCGCGCCCATGGCCAGACCGAGGCCATAGCCAAGCTGCGTGGTCTTGCCCCAGCCGATATAGGACAAAGGCGTCGTCGACTCCCAGAATGGGGTCAACTGGTCACGAGGGCTGCCGGCGTCGTGCGTGATGATCGTGTTGTCGATATCTACGGTCTTGGCAAGGTCGTGCAGGACACGGTAAGGCGATAGCGGCGTCTCATCCGAGGTTCGTTTCGGCCCCCATTCCGAGAGCCAGGGTTCCTTAATCGATTGAATCTCCGCCGTAACCGGGGCGGAGTCCCGTTTGCCACCGAGCTTGGCTTCAATCGCGGGGATCAAGGCATCAAGGGTCAGCGCCGCATCGCCAATTAACGCATGATTGGCGACAACATCCTTATTCAAGTCGCCGGCATCGAGCGTCGCATGAACGATCGTCTTGCCCTTGGGCATGCCGACGCCAAAGCTGGTTTCGGTAAAGCTGCAGCCGACACCGAAGATGACATCGGATTTCTGCAGAAATTCATGCAGCGGTTTCGGGACACCACGGCCGCCGGCGCCAAGCGCCAGGGGGTGCGTCTCCGGAAAGGCACTCTTGCCGCCGAGGCTCGTCGCCACGGGCGCCGCCAGCAGTTCCGCAACCTGCCTCAATTGCGGCCATGCTTCCGCGTAATGAATTCCCTGGCCCGCGTAAATCACCAGCCGTTCCGCGTCCACGAGCACCTGGGCCGCCTCTTCGACCAGCGCCGGATCGGGTCCAACCCTCGTGCTGGGCACGGGGATATATTCGATTTCGCCTTCGAAATCTTCCGCGAAGATATCCGTCGGCACTTCGATCAAGGCTGGTCCGGGACGACCATTGCGAATCGCCGTAAAGGCGCGCCGCATGATGTTTGGAATTTCCTTCGTAAAGGTGACGGGTTCCGCCAGCTTCGTGACGTGCTGGAAATTGAGGACCGAGTTGAAATTTGGCTGCATGTGCGCGATGCGCCGCGCATAGCCCATCGGCATTACAAGAATGGGCGACGACTCGCCATAGGCCTGGGCCACACCACCGAAAGCATTTTCGGCACCGGGCCCGTGCTGCATGGCAAAGACGCCAATATTCTTGCCGCTGGATAGCCGCGACATTGCATCGGCCATATGCAGGCCAATTCGCTCCTGGCGAACGATGACGGTACGGATATCCGCCCGAGCCGCATATTCGATGATGTGGTTGACCGGATAGGCGATGAGGACTTCAACGCCTTCGCGTTTAAGAATTTCGGCAATAACTTCTGCGGACTTCATAGCATCCTCCCTGTATTTTGCGGTCGGCTCAGCTTTTGATGACCTGTTCCGTCACACCGGAACTGGCCGATTTGTTGATTGCATCATAGACCTCGATCCCGTGGATCGCTTCCGACGCCGGCAACGGATAGGCCGGGCCGCCGGTTATCGCGGCGGCGAAGGCTTCCAGTTCGGCGCGCTCTTTGTCAAACGCGCCAAAATCGATCACCTCGGTTTCGCCTTCAACCGGGCGCACCTCGAAAAGCGATTCATTGCGAATTTCCGCCGAGGCCTTCGAGCCGAAAACGCGGATGGATTGCGTGTAAACGGTCGCCGCCATGGTGCCGAGATACCCCGACATACCGCTTTCGAACTTGAACAGCATCGAGGTCGTGTCATCGATATCGATCGAAACTGCACGGCGCAAACTCACGCAATGCACATCGGAAATTCGACCGAATAGTCCGATGAGCGTGTCCACCATGTGAATGCCCATGCCGCTCATGCCACCGGCGGGGCTTTCTTCCCGTTGCGCCCGCCATCCGTCCTGCACCCAATTCAATCCGCCCGGCGCCGAGAAATTGGTTTCCACATGCAGGATGGTTCCCAGGGAACCGCTGTTGATGCGTTTCTGCAATTCGGCCCAGGACGGCATGAAGCGGCGATTGTGGCCAAGCGCCAGGACGACGCCCGCCTTTTCCGCCGCTGCGACCGCTTCGACGGCAGTGGCGGCAGACATCGTGAACGGCTTTTCGACGAAGATGTGCTTGCCCGCTGCTGCCGCCTGTTTGATTTGACCGACATGCTGTGAATGCGGCGTCGTAAGAACAATGGCGTCGATATCGGGATCCGCGATCACGGTCGCGAAGTCGTTGCCGATCGGAAAGCCCTTTTTCGCCGCATAGGCTTCCGCCTTGGAAACGGTCCGGGTGACACCGGCCGTGAATTCTATGGTGTCGCTCTTACCATGTACGGAGTCGACGAGGATTTGTCCCCAGCGCCCCATTCCAACGATGGCAGCTTTGATCACGCGGTGTTCTCCCTAACTGTAAAATTTACTGTTGTTATCCGACTATACTCGATCACCCGTATTGCACAGCGGCGCGGCCGACTTTCTCACGCGCGACGACCAGCTTCATGATCTGCGCCGTACCATCGCCGATTTCGAGACCAATCACCTCCCGCAAGCGCTGCTGATGCGGTAAATCGCGGGAATAGCCCGAATGGCCGTGCGTCAGCAGACATTGGTGGATGATATCGACGCAGGATTTGGGCGCGAGCCACTTCGCCATCGCCGCCTCACTGGTATGCGGCAGACCCGCGTCGCGCCGCCACAACGTCTCGAAACAAATGAGACGCGCCGCCTTGTAGGCCGTCTCGGCCTCGGCGAGCGGAAAGCTGACACCCTGGAATTGCGCCAACGGCATGCCGAACGCCTCGCGCTCGGTGATATAGGGCCAGGTTTCATCCAGCGACGCCCGCGCCGCGCCGAGGCACATCAAGCCAATCAGAGCGCGGCTGTAATCGAAACCCTGCATGACCTGCCGAAATCCCTCGCCCTTATCGCCCAGCATGTTCTCGGCCGGCACCCGCACGGAATCGAAAAACACCGATCCCCGCCCGACCGCTTCAGACCCTAAATCGGAGAACCGGCTTTGCGTGATCCCAGGCGCATCCATCGGCACCAGGAAAGCACTTACGCCGCGCGCACCGTTATCCTCGCCACTGGTCCGGGCAAAGATTACCGCCGCGTCCGCTTGGTCTGAAAGGGACATCGAGGTTTTTTCACCGTTCAGGAGATATTCCGCATTACCGGACCGTTCCGCTTTGAGCTGAAGGTTTGCCGCATCCGAACCCCCGCGCGGCTCGGTCAGGCCCAGCCCGACGATGGCCTCCCCAGACACGATACGCGGCGCCCAGGCTCGGGCAACTTCAGGCTTTGCATGGGTGACGATGATCTGTCCCATAAGCGACGCCAGGAGCTGGATATAGGACACGTTCAAATCGGCATAGGCGATCTCCTCGATAATCAGCCCAGCGGTCACACCGTCGAGATTGAAACCACCGAATTCCTCTGGAAGATCACCGGCCACGAGGCCCAGCGCACCCATTTCCTTGACCAGGCTGCGTTCGATAAGTCCCGTGCCTTCGCGCGCCTGATAGCCCGGCGCGATCTTATCCGCCGAAAATTTGCGTGCAGTTTCCTGAATCGCTTGCTGTTCATCCGTTATCCCGAATTCCATGGCCGTCACAGTCTCAATATTGATTGATGCTGGGCACCATCATACTGTGACGAAACACAACAGGGCGACTAAAGATGGCGGGAAACGATCTTAAATTCGGCTCAACCGACGCGGAAATGGTTGAGTTGCCGACGGTATTTGCGCCGGATCTCTTCAAAGACAAGGTCGTGCTTGTCTCCGGCGC
Organism: Alphaproteobacteria bacterium; assembly: GCA_021774435.1. Lineage (GTDB taxonomy): Bacteria > Pseudomonadota > Alphaproteobacteria > UBA8366. Next base: position 56,799 of record JAJFJB010000031.1, on the reverse strand, counting down.
CGGCAGCGGTCTCGGCAAAGCCATTGCGGTGCTGTTCGCCCGGCTTGGCGGCTCGCTTGTGATCTGCGGCCGCAACCCCGAGAAGATCGAGGCTGCAGGCGAATTTTTCCGCACGCTCGGCGGCGGCGTCATGGTGCACGCGATGACCATTCGCGACCCGGAAGCCGTCGCAACGATGATGGATGCCGTCGACGACCGTTATGGTCGGCTCGATGTTCTGATCAACAATGCCGGCGGCCAATTCCCACAGGCGGCCATCGACTACTCGGTCAACGGGTGGAACGCCGTCATCGATACCAATCTGAACGGCACCTGGCACATGATGCAGGCCGCCGCGCGACGCTGGCGCGACAAAGGGCAACAAGGCAACATCGTCAATATCGTGGCCGATATCTGGCGCGGCATGCCGGGAATCGCCCATACCTGCGCCGCACGCGCGGGCGTCATCTATCTGTCGAAAAGCGTTGCCATCGAGTGGGCACCAATGAACGTTCGTGTGAATTGCGTGGCTCCAGGCTGCGTCGAAAGCACCGGCTTCAACAACTACCCCGAAGAGGGCGCCGCCACCTTCAACGAGTCGAACCCCTTGCGGCGCACCGGCGACGAGCAGGATATCGCCGAGGCCTGCGTATATCTCGCCGCTTCGTCCGGCAAGTTCGTCACCGGCGAAGTCATCACCGTCGATGGCGGCCAACAGCTTTGGGGTGACCCCTGGCCCACCGGCCGGCCGGACTATTTCAAGCTCTAAGCGATTTTCACACGCCAATGAGACGGTGCTGCACCCGCGACGGGGCTGCGGAAGGAATAGATTTTGTCGTCCAGCAGATTGCCCATATAGGCTGTCTTCCGGTCAGGGCCGCCGAAGGCGATAGAGGAGATACTGCGCGCGACGTCCGATACAACCGAGTCCATGTGCTTACGGCCCAATTCGCCGCGTTGAAACGCATCTTCCACGATGGCCAGCGCTTCAGCATCGCAATCCTCGAACACAATTGTCTGGTCTCCATTTGGCGCGACATGAACCAGCCGGTTCGATACCACGCTGGTCATCCAGATACCGCCCTCCACATCGAAGGCAAGGCCATCGGGGTACACGCCGGCTCCGTATTCAGTGACAGTCTCGCGCGTTCCGAGCGACCCATCGTCGGCGATCCGGAACCGGCTTGTCCGGCGACCGAAGGTCTCATTCACCACAAGCCAATCGCCGGAGGGGTCGACAATGGCTTCGTTGGTGTAGCCCAAACCCTCGGCGACAATGCGCGCGCCATCCTGATCGGCCATGATGATGTATCCATCCGCGACATCGCCACGATAGGCCAGATCGCGAGGCTCATGCCGTGTGCTGACCGTAATCCAGACGCGGCCCTTCGCATCGACCCCGACGAAATTTGTCGGTGGTATCGGATCGCCGTCTACTTCCAGGAGGAAAGGCAACGCGGCTCCATCGGCCTTCAACCGCCAGATGCCGCCGCCGTCCGGGTTCAGATCCGCGAGCAGGAAATCGCCTTCTGCCGTAATGGCAAACCCGTTCACGCCGATCGCATGCGGCGTCGATCCTTCGACTGGTAAAATATGGGACGGCGTGCCGTCCGACGCGATCCGTGTCACGCCGCCATCCCAATTGGACACGTAAGTATCGCCGGACTCGAGGCAAAGAACACATTCAGGCCGCGACAGATCGCCTCCAAAAAACCCGAGATCGCTTTTATCGACTTGAAAATCCATTCTCATCCTCCTTTTTTTCTCAAGGCGTCGGCGAATCGGTCCGGATCAGCCCTTCGGCCTTCAATTCCGCCCAAAAATCCGCGGGGATCTGTTGCGTCAATAAGGCCGCGTTTTCCGTCACATGTTCGGGCGCCATAGCACCCGGGATAATTGCGGCAACGGAGGAGTGAAACAGCGGAAACTGCAGGGCTGCCGCACGGATCGATACCGAATGCCGTACGCAGACCGCCGTAATGCCATCAAGCTTCACGACAACGTCCGTGGGCGCCGGCTTGTAGCCGTATACCGCCTGTCCCGCGTGCCCTGTCGCCACGATCCCGGACGAGAAAACGGAGCCGATAACGATACCGATATTATTCTCCGCGCACAGAGGCAAATCCACATCCAGCGCGGGTTGATCCATGAGCGTATAGGGCATCGCGACCAGAAACATGTCAGGATCGAACCGTTCGACGAAGCGCGGAATAAAGCCTGGGTCGTTAATGCCGAACCCGATCCCGCTGATCTCACCCCGCGCCCGCATGTCCGCCAGCTCTTGCCACCCGCCGCCGGAATCGAGCTGTTCGATGGCGCCGGCAATACCACCAACACCGCTGGTGTGCCGATTATCGTCTTCCAATCGCGCGTCGAGATCATGGACGAAGAGCAGGTCGACGCGGTTCACCCCCAACCGGTGCAGGCTGTCTTCATAGGAACGCCGGATACCCTCCGCCGTGTAGTCAAACCGGTAATCGAAGGGCAGCCCATCGTGCCAAGGTGCCGTAGAGAAGTGATCCGGGTTTTCAGGCCGAAAAAATAGACGGCCCACCTTGGTCGAAAGAGCAAAACTGTCGCGTGGTTGCGTGCGCAACACATACCCGGTGCGATGTTCGCTTAGGCAATGGCCATACCAGGGCGACGTGTCAAAATATCCGATGCCCGCGTCCAACGCGGCGCGCAACGTATCCTCCGCCTGCCTCTCGCTTATGGGTCCGACCCGTTGACCAAGGCCCACACCGCCAAACCCCAGTTTCGTGACAGAAAGTCCGGTATCGCCAACAATACGCTTTTCAATTATTGCCATCGCCTTCTCCCTTTCGGCAATCCAGTACCGCTCAGACTATCGGGCAACGCGCCACCGGGGGCAAACGCGGACCCGAAACCCGTGCAAAATTGGCCCCGGCACGGGAAAAATACCGCATCTTCCTCTTTAAAATTACCGGCAGAGTACAAATCTCTTTGTTTGCGCGTCCAATGTGGGGATTACCGTGAAAACTCTTGCTGCATCCGTGACACGACCAGGATTTCGCGAATTGCTCATCGCGTTCGCCTTTGCCATGGCTTGCCTCATTGTGGGCGCTTCGGCGGTGAAAGCAGACGATCAACTGGACCAGGGACTGAAAGTCGGGGCTACGATACCGCTTGCGATGAGCGCGCCGGATCAAAAGGGCGACGCACGTAGCCTGAAATCGCTTCTTGGTCGAAGCGGCCTAATCCTGTTGTTCACCCGGTCGCTCGATTGGTGACCCAGTTGTAAGATTCAGGCGGTCGCCTGGAACGAACGGATCAGCGAATTCACAGCCCTCGGCTACACGGTCGCCACGGTCAGTTTCGACAAAGTGGCGGCACTCGCCAACTTTGCCAAAAGACGCGATATCAAGCTTACATTGCTGGCCGACGAAGATGCGGCGATCATCAAGGCCTTTGACGCTGTAAATGAAAGCTTTGCCAACGAATCCTGGTACGGGGTCGCCAGGCCGATCATTTTCGTGACCGATAGGCGAGGCGTCGTCGCGCACCGATTTTCCGAAATATCCTATCGGGACAGACCAGAAATCGATCTTGTGCTGAGCAAGATTAAATAACCGCCCGCATTTCCCTTTCGGTGCGGCTGAATGGTATGGCTACTTCGAGCAGAGGACATTGCCGAAGGAGACATCATGCCCGCTATAGCGTTCGATATTCCCGAAGATATAGCCGCCGTCCGGGACGGGTTGATCGCCTTTGCCGATGCGGAGGTCATGCCACGCCATCAAGACCATCGCGACCTGTTTGAGGACCCGCATCGGCTTTACACCAAAGAGGGACGGTTTTCGGACGAGCTCGTCGGCTTGATCGGCGAGGTGCGCCGCGCCGCCGCGAAGGCTGGATATTACTCGATGTGCGTGCCCGAGGAACTTGGTGGCGGCGGTCTCGAACATCTGGCGTATTTCGTCGGATGGCAGGCATTATTCCATCATTGCGGCCCGCAGAATTGGTTGATGCTGTACGCGATCAGCCATTGGGCCTTCGGGCCGAGCCGGCTACTGGAAAAGGCAACTCCCCGCGCCCGCGAGGAAATCCTGGCACCGCTCATGTCTGGCGAAAAATCCATGTGCTTCGGTCTGTCGGAGCCGGGTGCCGGGTCGGACGCCGCGGCCCTGAAGACCAAAGCCGAACCGGATGGTGAAAACTGGCGCATCACGGGACGGAAGATCTGGACGTCCAACGCCCCCATCGCCGATTACTGCATCGTATTCGCCATCACCGACCCGGAACGGGCGGCGGCACGGCGTGGCGGCATTTCCGCCTTTCTCGTGCCGACCGACGCCCCCGGTTTTGAGGTACAACGTATCATCAAGCTGTTCGGTCATATCGGCGGCGACGAAGCCGAGTTACGATTCGAAGACCTGAAAGTCGAACCGTGGCAGCTTGTCGGTGAATTGCACGAGGGCTTTGCGACGGCCCTTTACGGTGTCTCCCTTGGACGCATTTACAATTCAGCGCGCGCGATCGGATATGGCCGTTGGGCGCTCGAGATGGCACTCGATTACGCTGATACAAGGGAGGCCTTCGACCAGCCGATTTCGAACTACCAAGGCGTCACTTTTCCGTTGGCCGATTCGGCGATGGAACTGCACGCCGCGCATTTGATGGGCTTAAATTCTGCAACGCTCCTCGACCGCGGCGAACGTGCCATCAAGGAACTTTCCATGACGAAGGCGTACGCGGTACAGGTCGGTTACCGCGCTGTCGACCAGGCGATGCAAACGCACGGTGCGATGGGGTTTACGAATGAACTCGGACTGCACGACGCCTGGCACGCGTTGCGTATCGTCAATGTCGCCGATGGGACCAATGAAATCCTCCGCCGCACCATCGTGCAGCGGATGTTGCGCGGCGATCTAGACCTTTAAGATAATGGGCGTTGCACCAAGATCAGATGGCGGTTCGTTGGAACCGCAATTAGCAGTCCAACAAATTCGTGAACCTGATCGACCTTACTATTAATAAACCATGTTCACAGCGTTACAACGCGGCGGACATCGACACCATGCTATGGGCGCTGTCCAATGTATAAATCGTCTTCTCGCCAAAGCCCTTAACCGCGTGTTCGCCGCGGTCGACGAAACGGAAATCATGCTCGATCAGCGCGTGCATATCCTCGCAAAGCGTAATTTCCATCGGCTCCGATAAAGCTTCCAGACGCGCTGCCAAATTCACGCCCGGACCGAAGATGTCGTAGACGTATTTTTGCACCCCGACGATCGACCCAATGACCGTACCGGAATTGATCCCGATGCGGCATTTCCACTGATTGGTATGCGCCGCGTTGCGACGTTCCAGGTACCTCAGAATTAGAACAGCCACTTTGGCGATGTTCTGCGCGTGCTCCGGCGTCGCCTCCGGGATGCCAGAGACCGCCATATAGGCGTCGCCCACCGTCTTGATCCGCTCGCAGCCGAATTGCTCCATGATGCGGTCGAATGCGGTGAAAATATCGTTCAACTCCGCGATGACACCGGCAGGGTCCTGCGAAATCGCCATATCGGTGAAGCCGACAAAGTCGAGCATCAAGACAGAGGCATGCTCGTATTTGGTTGGCGTCGTCACGCCAAATGTCTTGAGTTCCTCATAAACCGTTTTCGGCATGATATTGAGAAGGAGTTTCTCGACCCGCTCCTTTTCACGCTGCAAGGTCCGGTTCTGTTTCTCGACCATCGTCGAATAGGATTCGATCATGTATTCGAGTTCCTTGACCTTTGAAATATTTTGGCATTCGAGGATCAATACCGGCTTGTCGTTGTGTGTGTGCTTTGTGAACTGCAGCGCCAGCGAAACCGATCGCCGCTTCACCTTAATCGTCGCCTCGCAGGTATACAGTTCCCCCTCGGTTACTTTTTCCTCAAGCACCTTATAGTCGATATCCGGAAATGCCTCGTCCAAGGGACGGCCGACACTTGTTGTGCCAGGCAGCCATTCGATAAACCGACGATTGGCGAAAAGTACTTCGCGCGATTCCAATTCCATAATCGCAAGTCCGACCCCAACCGACTCAAGAAGCATCTGATTGAATTTATCCAGCTTCATCACCGGCACGGCCGTCTCGGCACTACCCGTTTCGTTGTTTTCGTCTGGCTCGTTCACGGTCTTAGGCACTTACGATAAATTGCGCGCGATTGCGGATATCCTCAATAATCACACCTATATCCTCCGCCTGCAGCTCAAATTCTTCCAGAGTTTGCTCGAGAAGCGATACGGCTTCGTTGAACGCAGCCACATCGATTTCCAGATCGGCGTGAACTTGACGCAACATCTCGTTTGTGTAGCTCGCCGGCCCCCCCATCGCCATCGCAATAAACTTGGTTTGATGGTCGATTAGGTTCGGCATTTCAATATCTTCAAAGAAATCCCCGATGACATCGGAATCGAGCGCCTTGTCATAGAAAGCCATGACAATCTTGCTGACGCTTGCGAAACCGCCATAGCGTTCGAACATGCTACTTGCCATTATGCCCTCCCCGTGAGGCGAATATTCTGATCTCCGGATCTGAGAACAAATCCGAAAATTACGTCAAAGATTCTGTTTCGAAAATCAGGCACGACCACAAAAGCCTCTGAAACCGCGCGCTCTTTCAACGGCAATCGTAGTCGGAAACGGCTATCGATGGAAGTGGCTGGGAATAGTTGGTTCTCTAATTGGTGGAATCTGTCAGCCAACGCCAAAGATAGTCCGAGAAGGATCGCGGGACATAAATATCGAATACTGGCCCTTCCTCGTCATTTTCATCCGAGGTCTGGTGCAGAATTACAGCCGCCTTCGCCAGCATCGTCTGGGCAACATCGCCAAAGGCGAACGCGCGTGGGTGCAAGTCCAACGCACACCCCTTGGCAAGCGTGTCCCGTGCAGCCGTTCCGATGATCTGCAGCACCGTTCGCGCATCGCTCACATCCACGACGCTCGCATGCTGATGGACCAAGGCTTCCTTCAGCGAGGTCGCAACAGCGGTTTCACTGCCGGGCGCGCAAACCAGCATCCACTCATCCGGCGCGAGCCACAGCGCGGAAACGGGCGGTGTTTCGCTCGACGTATTCGGCGCGAGCGGCAAATCAAGTTCAAGCGCCGCGCGAACCGCGGCCAGGAATGCCGGTTCCTTGGACTCCCCCCGTAAAAGGACCTTGCCTATATCCGGCCGCTCCACAATTCGAACGTTATCCCCATCGATTGACCTTTGGCCTTCAGGGGCAACATGCATGAGAGGGCTGCGGGATACCGGTCTATCACCCATTAAGACGTTCCCCCTCAGGGTCGAAGAAGACAGGGCCTGTCACGGTTACCTCAATCGGCCCGTCCGGCATCGGCGCGTACAAGGTCTCTCCCATCCGGTTCTGCCCGCCGCGGATCACCGCAAGCGCAATGGACCGTCCGACATTCGGACTGTAGTAACTTGACGTCACATGGCCAATCATCGCCATTGGCGGGGCATCGGACACATGCGCAACGATTTGCGCCCCTTCCTCAAGTACGGTTTCGGGATTGGCGGTAAGCAACCCGACCAACTGTTTGCGGCCGTCTCGCACCGTATCCGAGCGATTCAGCGAACGGCGCCCGATAAAGTCCCCTTTGGTCCAATTGACGATCCATTTCATGCCGAGATCGATCGGGGTTACTGTACCGTCAGATTCCTGGCCCGCGATAAAGAAGCCTTTTTCAGCCCGCAACACATGCATCGCTTCCGTGCCATAGGGTGTAATGCCATGCGGATTACCCGCGTCGATCAAGGCATCCCAAACCGCGCGGCCGTACCGGGCGGAAACATTGATTTCAAATCCGGTTTCGCCGGTAAAACTGACCCGAAGCACACGGGCGTCCACTCCGGCGACCCTTCCTTCCCGCATGGACATGTGCGGAAACGCGTCGCCCGCCAGATTCATGTCCGGTGCGGCGTCCGCAAGTAGCACACGGGCGTTGGGGCCGCAGATACTGATGGTCGCGAACTGTTCCGTGACGGACGTGCAATACACGCGCAGATCCGGCCATTCCGTCTGCAGCCATTCTTCCAGCCATGACAAGACGCTCGAGGCGTTGCCGGTCGTCGTCGTCATCAGGAAATGATCGTCGGCGAGCCGCAGGGTGACCCCATCGTCCATCACCATACCGTCGTCTTTCAGCATCACCCCATACCGGCATTTACCGACACCGAGTTTGACCCAGCCATTGGTATAAACGCGATTCAGGAATTCCGCGGCATCCGGCCCTTTTATGTCGATCTTGCCCAGCGTCGAATAATCGAGGATGCCGACGCCCTCCCGCGCCGCCTTGACCTCACGGTCGACGGCTTGACGCATCGTCTCGCCGTCTCGCGGGTAATACCAGGCACGCTTCCATTGCCCGACATCTTCGAATTTCGCACCGTGCTCGATATGCCATTCGTGCATCGGCGTGCGGCGCACAGGATCGAATAGCGCGCCAACGTGACGACCGGTAATCGCCCCGAAAGTTACCGGCGTATAGGGTGCGCGAAAGGTTGTGACGCCAACGGCCGGAATGTCCGCGCCCAGTTTGTTCGCGACGATCGCCAGTGCGTTGATATTACTTGTCTTGCCTTGATCCGTGCCCATGCCGGTCGTCGAGTAGCGTTTGACATGTTCGATCGAGCGGTAGCCTTCACGGACCGCCAGATCCAGATCCTTTGTCGTCACATCGTTCTGGAAATCGACAAACATGCGCCCGCCTTTGCGGTCGGTCGGCGCCCGCCAAAAAGGCACTTGCGGGGTACCCTTGGTTTCGGACACCGCCGGTACCGGCATCGAAGCACCTTCAAACCCCGCCGCGCGCGCCGCGGCCAGACCGGCTTCTGCGCCTTCACTGAGGCATGAAGCAAGAGCGAAGGCCCCATTGCAGGCCCCGACCGAGCGCGTCGCCCGAATTGGATCGCCCGGCAGGAAAATCCCCCGCTCGGGCTCGAAATTCAGTTTGCCTCGCGCCTGCGAGAACAAATGCACCGCGGGGTTCCATCCCCCCGACATCGCCACACAGTCACATGCCAGCGTGCGGGCAGAACCCGAAACCCCGTTACCGGCATCGTTCATGCGCATGACGGTGACGTTTTTTACCCGATGCCGTCCGGACGTTGCGACAACCGTATAGCCTTGCAGAACGGGGATGCCCGCCTCCCGCGCGCGACGCGGCAATTCGCCTTCCACTTCGGTACGCAGATCGATAACCGCCTCGACCGCGATTCCTGCTTCATTCAGGTCCAATGCGGCGGCGTAGGCGCTATCATTATTGGTGAAAACGACTGCCTGGGAGCCAGGACTCACCCCATATTGATTGACAAACCCGCGCGCTGCACCCGCAAGCATGATACCGGGCCGGTCATTCCCGGCGAACACCAGCGGGCGCTCCAGGCTGCCCGTTGCGAGCACAATTTCCTTGGCGCGCACTTTCCAGACCCGTTGACGAACATTGCCTCCCGCCGTTTCCGGCGGCAAATGATCGGCGACTCGCTCGATCAATCCCACGAAGTTATGCGCATAACTGCCGAAGGCCGTCGTGCGCGGCAGCACCGTCACATCCGGCATACCGGCGAGTTCAACCGTCATCGTCTTGAGCCAGCTAGCCGGATTTTCTTTCGCGATTTGCGTGTGACGGCCATTCTCGCTCAACAACGCGCCGCCGAATTCGGGCTGTTCGTCGACAATAATAACGCGGGCACCGGTCGTCCCGGCGGCATGCGCGGCGGCAAGCCCCGCCGGCCCCGCGCCAACAACCAGGACATCGCAATGCGCGTATCGCTGTTCGTATCGGTCCGGATCGCGTTCTGCCGGCGCGCGTCCCAGCCCGGCCGCTTTGCGGATGAATTTTTCGTAGAACCTCCAGAACCGTGCCGGCCCCATGAATGTTTTGTAATAGAAACCTGCCGGTAAAAGTGCCGACAGGCGGTCGTTTATGCTAGCGATATCAAACCATAAGGCCGGCCAGCAATTCTGACTTTTGGCCTGCAGTCCTTCGAACAGTTCCACGGTGGTCGCCCGCATGTTCGGGTCCGTGCGGCCTCCTTTACCGAGCTGCACGAGGGCATTCGGCTCCTCCGTTCCACCACCAAAAATGCCGCGCGGGCGGTGATACTTGAAACTGCGGCCGACGAAATGAACACCATTTGCGAGGAGCGCCGACGCAAGCGTATCGCCCTCAAACCCAAAATAGCGTCGGCCATTGAAGCTGAACTTACGCTCGGCACCACGATCGATCCGCCCTCCCGAGGGCAGCCGGAAGCGCTGCCGCTTCACGATTGACGACCCGGCAGGTCGGGCGGCGCTTCATCCATTAGATAAACAGCCAATATCTGATCGCTATCGGTATCCCGGACGATATGAAACCAACGCCGGCAGCCATGCGCATGGCTCCAGCGTTCATGATACCGCCCTTTTGGATTTAGCCGCATAAACAGGTAATCCGCCCACGCGTCATCGTCGATCGTGTCCGCGCCGGACGGGCGGGCAATATGGGCCTCACCGCCGCAATGGAACTCGTGAACGTCCCGCTCGCCGCACCAGGGACAAGGAATACGCAGCATCGTTATCTCCCTTCCCTAATGTGCCACGGCCGCGGCACCATGTTCATCGACGAGCGCGCCCGTCGAAAACCGGTCGAGTGAGAACGGCGCGTTCAGCGGGTGCGGCTCGCCCTTCGCAATGGTATGCGCAAAGACATTCCCGGAGCCGGGCGTCGCCTTGAAACCGCCCGTACCCCAGCCGCAATTTATGAAGAGGCCCTCAACGGGCGTCCTGCCGATAATCGGGCTTGCGTCGGGACAGACATCGACGATCCCACCCCACTGACGCAGCATCCTGAGCCGGCTGAGCATCGGGAACAGTTCAACGACCGCCTGCAACGTTTCTTCAACAACATCGAAGCCGCCGCGCTGGGAGTAGGAAATGTAACTGTCGATCCCCGCCCCGATGACCATTTCGCCTTTGTCCGATTGGCTGATATAGGCATGCACGGCATTCGACATGACGACCGTGTCCAGGATCGGTTTTACCGGCTCGGAGACCAGCGCCTGCAACGGGTGGCTCTCGATCGGCAGCCGGAAACCGGCCATCGCCGCCAGGACGCTGGAATGCCCCGCCGTCACGATCCCGATCTTCTTGGCCTTGATCACGCCCCGCGTCGTCTCGATGCCCTCGACGTGTCCCTCCTTCCGGAGAATGCCCGTCACCTCACAGTTTTGGATGATATCGACACCAAGCGCATCCGCAGCCCGCGCGAAACCCCACGCCACCGCATCGTGCCGGGCAACACCACCACGTCTTTGTAAAGAGGCCCCTAGAACTGGATAGCGGATATCGGGCGAACAATCGATCAGCGGGCAGAATTCCTTGACCTCGGCGGTCGACAGGATCTCGGAATCCACGCCATTCAGCCGGTTCGCGTTAATCCGCCGCGAAAGCTCACGCAGATCGTGCAGATTGTGCGCCAGGTTCAATACGCCGCGCTGGCTGAACATGACATTGAAATTAAGCGTCTGAGACAGGCCTTCCCACAGCTTCAGGGAATGCTCATAGAGGCCCGCGCTTTCGTCCCAGAGGTAGTTCGAGCGGACGATCGTCGTGTTGCGCCCGGTATTGCCGCCGCCAAGCCAACCTTTCTCGACAACGGCGATATTTTTGAGGCCGTGTTCCTTGGCAAGGTAATAGGCCGTAGCGAGGCCGTGACCGCCACCGCCGACGATAACCACGTCATATTCCGGCTTGGGTTCCGGGCTGCGCCAGGCCTCACGCCAATTTTCATGGCGCGACAGGGCGTTCCGGGCGAGCGAAAAAATGGAATATTTCTGCAAGGCGCTTTTACCTCCACACGAAGGATCGTTATATCCTTGGACCCGTAACAAGGAAATGCGAAATCGATGACCAAAGAAAATGATGTCACCCGCGGCTACGACGCCGTTGCCACGCTTTACCATGCCTATGTCACGGGATTTATTATGACCGCGGTGACGCGCGGCAGCACGCGCCACGCGGAAGATCTTTGGTTCCGCGTCTTTCGCCGCCAGCATGAAGACCTGTTTCTGCCCGGCCTCAAAAAACTTGGACTCGACGTCCTGCCTGACGCTGTCGCCGCGGCGCAGTATCATTATCTGTCGAACAGCGTCGCCGGCGTGAAGGTTCAATATATGTATGAATCGGACCGCAAGGCCTGGGTCCGCTTTGTTCCGCCGCGCTGGATCTATGACGGCACCGCCATTTGCGCCATTCCCAGCGAAGTGTCGCGCGGCTTGCTGCGAGGCTGGTATGGGCACAATGGTGTGTCGCTCGGAAATCCGCGACTCGGTTTCGTTTGCACAGCACAGACCATGGACGGACAGCACGGCCTGGCCGGCTATTTCTACGAATATGATCACGATCTGGGACCGGAAGAGCGGCTACGCTTCTCGCCGGGCGAGCAACCGCCGCCTTTCAACCCCGACGCCGCGCCGACCTTCGACGCGAGCGTCTGGCCACCGGAACGGCTTCAGAAAGCCAACCGGAATTACTCGATGAATTTCACCCGCGCGTTGCTCAGCGAGTCGGCGGCCCTGTTCGGTCCGGCGGAAGCGACCCATTTCGGGAATGTCACCGGACTGCTTATCGGCATGCAATATTACGAGAAAACCGCCGAAACACTCGGCATTTCCGGCGATGATGCCGCCGTGTTCGGCACCTATCTCGCGGCGATGGCAACAGCGCAAGACGACCGCGTCGAAGTCGAACGCAAGGACGATGCCACCCATGTCCGGCAATATGGCTGGCGCGTCATGCGCGGCCACGCCAATATCCCGGACAGCGCCTTCGATAGCTGGAATGGATTGTGGCAAGGCGCGCTGATGGCTCATAACCGTTTCCTCGTTCTTGAGGTCCTGCAGCGCATGGATTACGGCGATGATTGCTTCGAATGGCGCATTCGTCCCCGCAAACCATCGACATTAAGTTGATTTTAGAATTCGCGACGGCATAACCGGAAAAACCAAAGGATGAGAAAATGAAAGCTGCCTATATCGAGGCCCATGGTGGACCGGAAGCACTCACATACGGTGACATCCTTGATCCCGTGGCGGGAGCGGGCGAGGCCCTGGTCGATATCCACGCGGCCAGCGTCAATGGCGCGGACTGGAAAGTCCGGTCCGGCGCAAGCGGCATGATCACGGACTTCCCCTATGTGCTGGGGCGCGATTTTTCCGGTGTCGTCCGCGCCGTGGGCGACGGCGTCGAAGAATTCGAGGCAGGAGACGCGGTATTCGGTGTCTGCGATGTCGGCCAGGAAGGTGCCTATGCGGAAAAGATCGCCATCAAGGCCTCGATCCTGGCGTCGAAACCGGACAGCCTGTCACATATGGAAGCCGCGTCGCTGGCCCTGATCGGTCTGACAGCGCTTATTTCGGTTGAGGACACGCTCGAACTGAAACGGGGCGAGACCATCCTGATCCAGGGCGGTGCCGGCGGTGTTGCCGGTTTCGCCATCGAACTCGCCAAACATATCGGCGCGAAGGTGATTACCACGGCGAGTGCGGCCAACCATGACTATCTGCGTAGCCTCGGCGCCGATGAGATCATCGACTACAATACACAGGATTTCGTTGATGTCGTTTCGGACTGTGACGCGGTGTTCGAGACGGTCGGTGGCGACGTCGCCGTGCGCTCCTTCGAAGTCATCAAACCCGGCGGCCGCGCCGCCTTCATCGCTTCGGGCGGCAAGGCGCCGGAGTCGCCGCGCGAGGGAGTCCGTTCGTTAAGGCCTGCCGTCGGTCGCGACCGCCCACATCTGGAGCGAATCGTCGAGTTGGTCACCTCCGGCGCGGTCCGTGTTCCCGAAATAACCGAATACCGGCTGTCGAACGCCGTCGCCGCACACCGCATCAGCGAAGCGCGTCACCTGCGCGGCAAGCTGGTCTTCAAAGTACGGTAAGGACCGCTTCGGCGATCACCTCGGCATCGTTGTAATTTTTCTTCTCGGCCTTGATGAATGGCTCGTTGTATTCGGCCGAGATGATCCGGGGCTCATAGACAAGTGCGCCGAGCGGCTAACAATATAAGCGCTCGGACAGGCTTCCATGCCCACCAGGCAGGGGGGGGGAGCTTTTGGACTCACCGGGCAACGCGAGCCGCTTGATCTTGCGGCATATTACTATCCGGCTTTCCCAGTCAATTCCGACGATATGAAAAACGTCCTTGCCAAAATCGATACCAATCGATGAAAGGCGCGACCTCGGGCCTTCTGTCGTCTTCGTAAATGCTGCTTCTCCTATTCTTCAAGGGTTCAAGTCTTTTCAGACCAACCATCAGGAGAAGCGGCCGATTTAGCCCTTTCGCAGGAGTTCTACGGTTAGGAACGCGCAGGCTTGCAATTCAATATCCGCGCCCCATCCAGTGAGAAACAAGTGTAAATCGTGATTCAAATCAATGTTCTTTCTTCGATATTGGCCCAGAGTGAAAGCGAATAAGGAGTGGCGGGTGCGTCTTTCGAAGTTTTACAGCACCTAATCCTCGGCCCGATGGAGGAAATCATGCGCGGCAAACGGGTGAAATCACGGTTTTTCGAATTATTGGCGATAACGGTCGTCGCCATCGTGGTCCTCATGTGGGGCAATCGCGGCGCTCATGCAATCTTGCTCGAATTCGACACCGAGCTCGTGAGCCTTGATCTGTCGGGGGGGCCGTTCCCCATTCCCCTTGCGAGCGATCCCCAGAACCTATTGGGAGACAGTATCGAAGGCTACGGATTCATTAATTCGGAAGTAAGAATTACACTCTCGTCCGAGCGCGGCGGACCGGCATCTTTCGGCAAAGCGTTTGCGTTCAACGAGTTCTTGGAACCAGCCGCGAATGGCGGTTCAGGTCTTGAGCCGGTAAATCCCTCTGCGTTGGATGGTCAAACGTTCTTTGTCGACAGCTTCTTCGATGTCTTTTTCGATATCACTGTGACGGATGTCGATACCAGGCCGGGCCGGGACATCGCTGGCAAGACCGACGGCGCCTCCGTACAGCTCCTCGATAACGGACCCGCACGCCTATCCAGTTTCCACGTGGTGCTGTTTGACGAGGACGCGCCCAATTTCGGGCTTGTTCCACCACCCGAAGCGGGCCCCTATATCGGCCATTTCGACATCGAGATCCCGCTCGGCGGGGATATCAACGGCAATGGCATAAACGACAAAATCAAGTTCACGGTTGCCACCCACGCCGTGGGTGACGAAAACCGAACCTTTATCACCCTACCGGATGGCACGGTCATCGACGAGTTCGACTCCGCCGCTTTCTTGGCCGGTGCGGTCGTTGACGAGACCACGGACCCACCGTTCACGATCGGCGCTTGTCTGGTGTCCCTCAACCCTGACGGAAGCTGCTCCGCACCGAACCCGGCTGTGTTTGGCGGCCCGACGACGGCCACCAGTCTTCTGCTGAACCCCGCCGCGCCGGTTCCCGAACCGGGAACCCTCGCTCTGTTCATTTTCGGCCTCGCTGGAATGGGATATCTGAGGCGGCGGCGCTAGACTTTTTAACGACGCGTGATCACACGTGCTCTCGCTTGGTGCTGGTAACTGTTGCCGATCCGTGTACTTTATAAAACAGACAGCGTGAATGCGGGTACTGACTAAATGTACCCGTCGCGGGCAGCCCGGTCACAAGTCCAGTTCACCCCGTATTGTGAATTTGGAGCTAAAAGTACCTTTTCGATATTCGAGATGCGATCGGCGGCATCGAATGACGTCAAAAGCAGAACCAAGCCAGACATCAGTGCGTAATTTGAGCGCCGCTTCGCAGCACTGATTATCGGAGCAGGTTTTTGGCGATGTTCAACAAGTGAATTTGGCTGGTCCCTTCGTAGATCCGAGCGGCCCTGACATCTCGGTAAAAACGCTCGATTCCGGTGCCCTTCACATAGCCCTCGCCACCGAAGATCTGTACGACACGATCCGCGACACGCCCGCACATCTCTGTTGAAAAATACTTACACAAGCTGACATCCATCGTGACATCCTCACCCCGGTCGCGCTTGCGCGCAGTTTCGAGAATGAGCGCCCGCGCGGCTTCGACTTCTACCTTACATTCCGCCAGCATGGCCTGGATTAGTTGAAACTCACCAATAGCTTTGTCGAACTGCCGGCGTTGTTTGGCAAAAGCAACGGCGTCATCAAGCATACGGATCGCCGGCCCGGTTGATAGGGCGGAGAGGTTGATACGTTGCTTGTTCAGCGCCTTCATTACGGTACGGAATCCCATGCCCTCAACGCCGCCCAAGACCGCCTCGTCGGGAACCACTACGTTCTCAAAAACGATCTCCCCTATCGGGGCGCCCTCCTGCCCCATCTTTGGCGTCGAGGGGCCCGGCGTCATGCCTTCTGTCCCGCGCTCGATCAGGAACGCCGTAACCCCATCGGCTCCCTTCTCACCCGATGTTCTGGCGAAGACGGTATAAAGATCGGCAATGGGCGCCAAGGTGATGTAACGCTTGTGGCCATTGATGCGGTAGCCACTATCAATTTTCTCCGCCCGGGTCTTCAAGGCCGTGGCGTCCGAACCCGCCGAAACCTCGGTTAGCGCCAGGCATCCGATTAACTCTCCCGTTGCCAAGCGAGGTAAATAGCGCTGTTTTTGTTCTTTCGTACCGTCGCGAATGATGCATTCCGAACCGATACCCGCGTTCTGACCACCATAGACCCGGAACGCTACCGAACACCGAGTAAATTCAATAAACGCGATCGCCAATTCCTCTGACGTCAGGCCAAGACCGCCATATTCCTCGGGAATACTCCACCCGAAACTTCCCAGATCCCGTAGCTTCGCGGCAACATCGTCCGGAATTCGATCCTCGGCCTCTACACGATCCTCATTGGGGACGGCCACATCTCGCACGAAAGCACGAATCTGCGTCACGAGTTCCTGCATCATTTCCTGATCGCGGATCATAGCGGATACCTTCTCGTCCCTGAGTTTGAGCTTGTCATCGAACAAACGTCACCGTCCGATGACGCCGCCTTATCGCGTGATCAAAGCGGGGTTTGCGTTTGGGTTTAAGCGTAATGCCACAAATTGCGTTGGTCGAGCGTTGCGATCATATGAACCAACGGCGCGGCATTCCGGCAATCCGTTTAGAAACGCTTTTCTCATAGGAGCACCACGAAACAGCGTCTCTTGAGTGCCGATGCAGAAACGACGTTTATTTTGCCCATCCAGCACCATACGGGCCTCGGCAATTGGTGCGACGCCCAGGTGGTATAGCCCGGCCCCAAGGCAGACATTTGCACAAGCTGAATGTCTCCACCCCGTCATGCTTCGAGTTCCCGGAACTTCATTTCCATGAAGTCGATGAACGCGCGCGTCCGCGCCGGAACCATATGCCCGGGCGGGCGGACCGCCCATAGGTTCCATACGGGTTCGATTGTGTAATCGATTAGCATAGGTATCCATGTTAGAAACGCGGCCCTCGGCCCGACTACAGGAGTTACGAGCATGAAAGCTGTCGGCATCATCAACTACCTTCCCGTCGAGGAAGCGAATGCCTTCGTCGATTTCGAAATGGAAAAACCCGTGCCCGCTGGCCGCGATATTCTCGTCGTCGTCAAGTCGATTGCGGTCAACCCCGTGGACGTGAAAGTCCGTGCCGGACGGGGCAATGAGGGCGTCACCGAAGATCCCCCGCGCATCATCGGTTGGGACGCCAGCGGCATCGTCGAAGCCGTCGGGCCGGACGCCACATTGTTCCAACCGGGCGACGAAGTTTTCTATGCCGGCGATATCACACGGCCCGGCAGCAACGCCGAATTTCAACTCGTCGACGAACGCATCGTTGGGCAAAAGCCCGCATCCCTCTCCCACGCAGAGGCCGCGGCCCTACCACTCACGACGATCACCGCATACGAGGCTTTCTTTGACCGGCTCGGCATCGACCGCGACGGGGGGAACAAAGGTGAGTCCATCCTGATTATCGGCGCGGGCGGTGGTGTCGGCTCTATCGGCATTCAGCTTGCCAAGCAGGCAGGCCTTGTCGTCATCGCGACGGCGTCGCGACCGGAAACCACATCTTGGGTCCGGGAGCTCGGCGCCGATCACGTTGTTAATCACCGTGGCGATATGGCGGCTGAGACCCGTGCATTGGGGTTCGGTCATGTCGACCATATCGCCATCTTCAACGATATGCGGCATTGGGAAACGGCGGTCGAGCTTATTCGTCCCGAGGGCGGCATCGTGAGCATCGACGATACCGGTCTTCCCATGCCGATGGACGGCATGAAAATGAAGGCGGCCAGCTTACACTGGGAGTTCATGTTTGCCCGCGCGATGCATCAGACGCCGGACATGATCGAGCAGCATAAGCTACTGACGTGGACTGCGGCCGAGATCGATGCGGGCCGGATCCGGACCACGGTGTCGGAGGTCTTATCGCCCATCAATGCAGCAAATCTGCGCGAAGCACACCGCCGGATAGAGACAGGCCAAGCCAAGGGCAAGATCGTGCTCGATGGCTTCCATTAAACCAGTATTGGCAACAACGGCATGTTCCCGCCGTCGGATACTCTGTCATAAATAATCCAAAAAAGGGGTCCTCATGCCGAAACTCATCATCGTTGCCAACATTAAGGCGAAATCGGATAAAATCGATCTTGTGAAAGCAGAGCTCGAAAAGCTCATCGATATCACACGGTCTGAAGACGGTTGCCTGCAATACGATTTACATCAGGCCAACGATAACCCGGCTCATTTCATGTTCTACGAGAACTGGAAATCTCGCGAACTTTGGCAGACACATATGAGCGCCAAGCATCTGCGGGACTATGGGACCGCGACGGAGGGTGCGGTTGAAGCCTTCACCCTCGATGAAATGACGAGAATCGGCTAACGCCGAACCGTTTGACACAGAAACCCATTCGAAAGAACGCACGATGAAGATTAGGGGCATTCAGGCAAAACGATATAAGGGCGATGAGGGGTCCGCATATGTGGCCGAAGTCCTCGTCGTGTCGGTCCACACGGACAGCGAAATTGTCGGCATCGGATTCGCAAGCGCACCGCCGAATACGGGTGCGGTGTTTCAACAGATTATCGAGAACGCCCTTTCGCCCCACGTACTGGAGCGCGATCCGCAACATACTTCCGAGATTTGGGAGCGCATGTACCGGGATGCGGTCCCGAGGCGAGGAACCGAGGGCATTGTTCGCGTCTGCATGGCGGCCATAGACATGGCGCTATGGGATATCAAGGGAAAGGCGTTGAATGTACCCGTCTCTCATTTGTTGGGTGGCCAGCGTGATCTGATCCCCACTTATGCGAACTGCGCGCATCATATGCCGCCGGATGCACTTGCCGCACGGGCGGCGGAATACGTGGCCAAAGGCCATAAGGCTATGAAAATCCGAGGTACCCGCGGGTTCGTAACACCCGAAGAAGCAACCGACCGCGTACGCGAAGTGCGCGCTGCCATTGGCGATGACATCAAACTGATGGTCGATGTGAACGGAAGCTGGGATGTGGATACGGCGATCTCGCAGCTTAAGGACTGGGAGCCCTTCAACGTTTATTGGCTGGAAGAACCTGTTCAACCGGACGACATTCCTGGTTATGCGCGAATCAAGGAGCGGGCGGGCGGCACATACATCGTTGGTGGTGAACAGCATGCCGGACTGATGGAGTTCCGGGCTCTCCTCGAACACGGACACATTGATATTGCGCAGCCAAACGCAATGGTCACAGGCGGAATCACTGATTTTCTCCGCATCCACGCCTTTGCGACGGCCAAGGGCATTCCGGTGTCGCCCTGGAACCTACAGGCCGTCCACATACACATGGCAGCAGGATTACCGAACATCAAATGGATCGAATACTTCATGCCCGACAACGCGCTGCTGGATATTCAAAACCGGCTGTTCGTCGGCCTTGGCGCCGATGAAGTAGTGACCGACGACGGTGTGTACTTGCGCGCACCTCGCGCTCCGGGGCTTGGCCTGGTCCTCGACGAGGATGTAGCGGATCGGGCGTTGATCCGCGGATAGAAATGCTATTGCGCCGTTCCTGCTCGAGCCTCCACGAATATCGGGAGAAAGGAAACCATGAAGCGAAATTTGGCGCTTGCTTCCGCTAAATTTTATCAATTATCAAGCTTAACTGGTTCCGCTTCTGGCTCGCCTCGATCCTGCGGTGTTGCGTCGGCGCACGTCCGGTTTCCCCCGCATTCGCGACCTCGGGCCACCGCCTTCGGGTTTCTCTAAGTTCTGGACGCGGTCGGGAGCAGTGCTCGGGAACCGGGTGACCGGAATCGGGAGCATGCGGGCGTTATTCGTGGCCGTAACCGGGAACCGGCGTCGTACCGGGTGCACCGACACCAAGCGCCTTTTTCGGCCCGCCATGACGTTCGATGAGGCGCGCCTGATCGGCCTTGGCGCGGCGGTCCACGGCTTCTGGGTCGAGCCATTCCCTCAGGTGTGCTTCCATCTCCACGAGGCGGCCGGCATGAAGGGGATCGGCGGCCAGGTCCGAAATTTCTTCGGGATCATTCTCAAGATCGTACAATTCCGGACCATACCCGACATAGTAATTAAACTTGTAGCGGCCCTTGCGCAGCATATAGCCGCCTGCCGGGGAGGCGAAGGCGTGGTACTGGCTCAACACGATACGCTCGGGTTCGGCCGCCGCGCCGGCAATTTCGAACAGAGACTTGCCGTCCAACGCCCCGTCGCCTTCAGGCGGGGCGATGCCGAGCCCATCCAGGACGGTCGGATAGACATCGATCAGGCCGACCGGTGTCTCGGAAACCTTGCCGGGTTCAATGCCGGGGCCCGCCATGATCATCGGAACCTTCGCCGATTCCTCGAAGAAATTGAACTTGCCCCAGAGGCCGCGCGCACCGGGTGAATCGCCGTGGTCGCTGGTGTAGAGAACGCGCGTTTCGGCATCGAGGCCGAGTTCCTCGAGCGCATCTAGCACAAATCCGATCTGCGCGTCGACGAAGCTCAAGAGTGCCATGTAAGACGCGAATGCAAGTCGCCTTTCCTCATCGTCGCGGAAGAAACGGTCCTGCGCGATGAACGCCCGCTGCGCCCTAAGCCAAGGATGCAGGCTTTCCGCCGGCATGCCGTGCGCCTTGGGCAAGGGCACCCGGTCGAGAGGATATCGGTCAAGATATTCGCGCGGCACCACGAACGGCGGGTGCGGCGCAACAAATCCGACATACAGAACCCAGGGACCGCGACCTGCCTTGGCCCTGGCCTTCAGCCACTCCGCCGCGTGATTCGCGATGCGACGATCGTAGAGATTATAGTTCGACACGCCGGCGCCGACGGTCTTAATCAGACGAAACGGTGGATTGAGGGTCGGAAAGGGATCGCGCAGCGCGCCCCAGACCATGCCTACGCCATCGGCGATATGCATCGGTTCGTGCTGCCGGTCGAACCCGAGCGGGTCTTCCACGCGCCGGAAGTGCATCTTTCCAATGGCTTCGATCGGATACCCGGCGCTTTGCACTTGCCCAGCCCAGCCTGGCATGTCCCCATCATAGGCATGCGCGTTGTCCCAGCAGCCAATTTGATGGACATGCCGCCCGGTGGCGAATGACGCCCGCGCCGGCACGCAGATAGGGCACGGCGTATAGGCATTGCTGAACCGGGTCCCTCGATTGGCAAGACGGTCCAACGCCGGTGTATGCATCAACGGATGGCCGGCCGAACCGAGATAACGCGGATCGTGGCCGTCGCTCATGAATATTATGAGATTCTTCGCTTCCATTGCGGGCCTCGCTATCGGGTGCGTCGTGTACCAAACTAGCCGGGATGCAGCGATCCATCATATCCGAATTTAGGTTGTCTCCAACCCAGCACCACAATTGAGCACTTCGACAAAGCGTCTCAGAATGGCCTATGCGGAAACAACGTTGTTAACCGTCCAGCGCGGCGCACGCATCAGCAAATGGTGCGACCGGAGGTCGATACAATCCGGCCCCGAGACCGCCATCAATCCCCAACTTCTCCACGAGACCTAGCTCGACGACCGGAACCTGGCCTCTCGCCATGACAGCACGCGCGGATAGCCCCGCCCGGGCGCCAGACAGTGGGAACGCGGGATGGACCGCCATCAAGAGAGTTTCCGGCAACATGTAGATACTGTCATCGTAGAAGCCCTCGTGCAGCGCCTGCATGTCGGGGCAGTAGGACAGTGACATCGCGCCAAGGCCGAATCCTTCCGCCAGTGCGCTATCCCCATAGGCGCCGACGCAGGAGTCCAAGGTATAGGGTGCCCGGACATTGCCGCGCGGAACGTCGGCCTTCTCGGTGAACCAACGCCCGGGGAAACCGCTGACCTGGAGACCAAATTCAGCACCGTTTCCGCCGAATGCCGTAATCAGGCCGCTGCCTGGCACGCCTGCCGCGGCAGAAAGGGCGCAGCGGGCGGCCGCCATCCAGAAATTGAGATGAAAGATCGGCCATTCGCCGACGAAAATTCCGGCCTCGGTTTCGGCGAAAACCCTACCCAAGTGCGTGTCAAGTATACCCATTAGGATCTTATGCGCTTCGAGGTGACGCAGATGGGCGTCGTCCCCTCGTGTCAGCGCCTCATCAACAATGGGCAGCCAAGGCACCGGTTCCTCGGCAGCACGGGCAATTGCAGGGGCAACGTCGTGGTTGAGAAAACGGAGCAGATCAATCGCCGCCTGCGACTTGCGGCCGTATCGTGCCGCGGGTGCACCGCCCGTACCACCACCATTCAGCGGCGCATAAGCCGGTGACCCGGCACCGTTCAAATCCGACAGTTCGACAACCTGCATCGACGGCGAAACGACCGCCGCCAACGGTGTCGCAACGTTGCGATCCTGAGCTGGTTCAAAGCGTATGCCGCCGGACGTAAGCAGCGCGTCGGCGTCATCGAGATCCTTGGCCCAACCCTCGAAGACGCAGGCGACAGCGGCAGAGTTCAGTGTCGGCGTCACATGCGCTTTTTCCGCCGGCGGTCCGCTATGTAACAGGGTATGGCGCTCCAGCCCGACCGCTTCTCCCGCCGTCTTTACCCCGGTCCAAGCCGGCCGCGCCGCCATGAGTTGTTCAAGTGCTTGAGAATCTGCAGGGGCAATGGGCATATCCGGAACTCCTTAGCCGGCTTCGCGGTCGCGGATAATCTTCGCCGCATCAAGCAAGCGCTGCGCCTTGTAGACGATCGGATAGTCGATGAAGTAGCCATCGAGTTGGATCGACGATGAGCCTGCTTTTTCCGCTTCGGCAAAGGCGGCGACCACCCGTTCCGCATGTTCGATTTCGGCGGCACCCGGACTATAGACTTCGTTCACGATGGCGACCTGCGGCGGATAAATGCACATTTTGCCCTGGAAGCCCATACGCTGCGCCCGTTCGGACGACTGGCGCATACCGTCCAGATCCTTGATATGGATCCATACCGTGTCGAGCGGCGGCTCCAGACCCGCCGCCCGTGACGCCAACACCATGCGGGATCGGGCATCGTCCAGTTCAACCTCGTTCAAACTCCATTCCATATTCATATCGAGCGAATAGTCCCCGGCCCCAAACGCCATACGGCGAACCCGGCTGCCGCAACCCGCGATCTCGGGCAGGGCGGCAATCCCCTTGCCAGTTTCGAGTATCGGGATAAGATCGATGCTGCCGGTTTCCAGACCTTGCTTGCGCTCCAGATTTCCGATCATCCAATCGACCGCGAGTAGCTGTGCGCCATTTTCCGCCATGGGCAGGACAATGCCGTCGAGCCCCTTCCCGACGACGGCCTCCAGGTCGCCAAAGCAGAACTCCGTCTCGAAGGAATTAATCCTCACATAACCCAAATTCCGGCGCGGGCGCTGCAGCGCCTCGACAATGACGGCTCGCGTGGCAATCTTCTCGTCATTCGCCACCGCATCTTCCAAATCGAGGATCACGGCGTCGGAACCGGCGTCGAATACTTTCTCCACTTTCCGTGGATGGTTGCCGGGCGCGAAAAGAAAGCTACGATAGGGTCCCATGATTCAATCCCTGTTTTGTCGGATCGTGTTAGCGTGGCGCAATCGATAATGCGGCCCCGGCTAGTCTATGGCAAAATAGCCTGAGCGCGAATGGAAGGACTTGAAGGATGCAGACCTATCACGGAAGCTGTCATTGTGGCGCGGTGAAATTCGAAGTCGATGCGGATTTATCCAGATTAGGCGACTGCAACTGTTCAATGTGTTCCAAGAAGGGATCGGTGCACCACCGGGTTCCGGAAGAACGATTCCGGCTGATTTCAGGCGCTGACGTGCTCAAGGCCTATCAATTCAACAAGAAAATCGCGACGCATTTCTTTTGTCAGAACTGCGGCATTCACACCTATTCCCACCCGCGCACAGCACCCAATATGTACAACGTTAACATCCGCTCATTGGATGATTTCGATTTGCAAAGTGCCGAATACAAGCTTTCGCATTTCGATGGCCAGAACTGGGAAACGGCTTTCGCGGCCCAGCAGAAGGCGCGCTCCTAAGCACCGCAATCGCGCTATCAGAAGCGGACACCCCACTCCCGCTCCATATCCATGGCGTAAGTGAATCGTCCCTCCGGATGGACGCTGACGGAGACTTCGAACGTCTTCTCCCGATTGCCCGTATAGCGTCGCACAATTGTCATGGCCGGCGTATCGGGCTCGACCGCCAGCACTTCGGCCATTTCCTTCGTGACGCTGCTCGCGGATAGTTCAACCCGTACATTCGATACAGTTTCACCGAACTTGTTGATGAGATGCTCGAATGCCGGTTTGGAGTCGGTACCTATCAGTTCGGCGACAGACTTGTAACGGGGAGGCACATAGAGATCCGTCCAGCTGATCGGCGTGTCGGGCCCGGAAACCCAACGAACACAGCTGATCCGTTCCCATTTTCGCCCAACCTTGCAATGTAACAGACGCGCTTGCTCAGCATCCGCGGTAATACTTTGGCTCTTGATGACTTTGATCTGAATTTCCGGCGGATATTGCAACAGCGCAGACATCGAACCCAACGTTTGCACAAACGCGGATTGCGGTTCCCGAGAGCGCACGACAGTGCCAGATCCGCGTTTTCGATGCAGCAATCCTAAATCATGCAACCGGCGCAACGCTTCCCGGATCGTGAAACGGCTCACCTCGAACCGGTCGCAAAGTTCAAGCTCAGTTGGCAGCATGGAACCAACGGCGAATTTTCCGGCGGCGATATCGCCGAGAAGTTCCTCGGCTATTTCCTGATAGCGCGGTAGCGGCTTCATTTCGATCAGCCTTCGATTATATCAAGCAATGCGTCGAGGCCCCGCAGGTATGAAGAAATACCCAGCCCATAAATAACGCCGTTTGCCGTGGGCGCGAGAACGGAGCGCGTGCCGCGGCGTTCGATATTGGTCATATGGATCTCGACATAGGGCAACGAAACGGCTCGGATACAATCCCGCAATGCATATCCTGCGTAGGTGAATCCAGCCGGATTCATCAAAATGCCATCAATACCGTCCTTCGCGGCCTGATAGATCCGGGAAATCGCTTCTCCTTCGATATTGGCGTAGAAGATGTCAAGTTCGACACCAAGCGCCGTCGCCCGTTCCCGCACGATCGTGTCAAGTTCGTCCGCCGTGGTTGTGCCATACAGTTCGGGCTCCCGTTTGCCGAGCCAAACCATATTCGCGCCCTGCACCAGTAGTATGTTCGCCATCGAAGACCCTTGGTTACAATTTGTCCCACGGCTGGACAAAACGACTTCCGCCATGCTGGGATTACGCACCATAGCCGCATTGAAGAGGCATTCAAGAGTGCATCCAGAATCCCAAAACGCCAAGGCTGTTCTAGCCGTTTGGACCGACGCCCGACCTGACGGCGACGCCGATTTCAACGAATGGTACAATCGCCAACACGTCAACGAGAGGTGTGACGTACCCGGGTTTCTTAGTGGTCGACGATACCGTGCGATTTCCGGCCGTCCCCGCTACATGGCGCTCTACGACACGGTCGGCGCCGATGTCCTTGCGAGTGAGCCATACCGTAAAGCGCTCAACAACCCAACGGCCTGGACGCAACAGGTCATGCCAAGTTTTCACAACATGACCCGCGCGGTCCTGGACATCGAGAAGCGGGTCGGGCGCGGCTATGGCACCGTCGCGGCTTCATTCCGGCCGCGTCCTGGACGCACGCTGCCTGGCCCCCTCGCGGATTGGCTCGTCAGGACCGCCATGCCGTCCATACTGGAAAAACCTGGGATCATTGGCGCTCAGCTGCTCAAAAGCAGCGCGAACAGTTCCGCCAACGAGACGACCGAAGGGAAAATTCGCTCGGAACCAGACTCCTCGGTCGAGTGGGCGTTTATTGTCGAAGGAACCGAGCCGACGTTTATGCGCGCCGCGTGCAAAACGGTGTTATCGCCGGAGGCATTGAAACGGCAGGGAGCCGGACCACTGTACCGGGGCATTTATCGCCTGCTTTACGGCAATGATGCGTTGAGAAAGGATTTTGCGTGACCACGCTGTTAACTCGACACGACCCCGCCGAGGCGCAGCACTACTACGCGGAAGGACTCTGGCGTCAGGACACGTTCTATGGGCTTGCCGTCAAGCATGCAGCCGAGCGGCCTAATGATTACGCAGTTCGGGACAGCAAAAGACGGCTCACCTGGCAGGAGACCAAAGGTTGGGCAGACGCAGTCGCCTTTTCCTTACACGAGTCCGGACTTCGCAAGGGAGACCGCGTTTCGATTTGGCTCACAAACCGAGTAGAAGCGGTCATCGTTTTCCTGGCCTGTGCCCGCAACGGTTACGTCTGCAATCCGTCCTTACACCGCAGCTATACAAACGAGGATATTCTCAAGCTTCTGCAGGATTTAAGTACCGCGGCGGTATTTGCCGAAACGGACGATATTTTTTTGAAAGAGCTGCAGGGCCTGCCCGCCATGAAGCAGGCGTACAATCTGCCAGCAGGTCGAAATTCCGGCAACGACTTCCCAAGTGCGGCCATTTCGGTAACGGGCGACCCGCCGCCGGACGAAAATCCCGACCGGGTCTGTTATCTGGCGTTCACGTCCGGTACGACAGGTACACCCAAGGGTGTCATGCATTCGCACAACACCTTGCTGGCCAATCCGCGCGACATGGTAAGGGATTGGGAGCATGGAACCGGTACGGCCCTGCTGTCCCTCAGCCCGCTCAGTCATCACATCGCCTGGGTCGCGGTCGCACAGGTACTGATCTGCGGCGGCGAATTGATCGTGAACGATCCGCCTGACGGCGCAAATCCGCTAGACTGGATCATCGAGACTAACGCGACCTATGTCATGGGCGTACCGACTCACGCCATGGATATTCAGGCCGATCAGAAGGCACGCGGTATGGATCGCATCGGCAAGGTCGAGGTGTTCTATATGGCGGGCGCGCCAATCCCACGCGCCACCGCGCAGGCCTTTCTCGACCAGGGCATCAAGCCACAAAACATTTACGGCATGACCGAAAACTCATCCCATCAATATACTTTCCCCGACGACGATACCGAGACGATTGTCGCAACCTGCGGCCGGGGCGGCCCCAGCTATACAGTGCGCCTTTTCAACCAGGACGACGCCGATGTCGAAGTCTCGCAAGGCGAAGTCGGTCAGATCGGCGGTCGGGGCGCCTGCCTAATGCTGGGGTATTTCGACAACCAATCGGCGACCGAAGGGTCGTTCAACCGGGATGGCTGGTTCCTGTCCGGCGATCTCGGCCGGCTCAACCAGAATGGCTGTCTTGAAATCGTCGGTCGCCTCAAGGACATCATTATCCGCGGCGGGCACAACATCCACCCGGCAAAGATCGAAGATCTGGCGATCAAACATGCGGGGATTGAAAAAGCGGCGGCTTTCCCGGTCCCGGACGAGCGGCTCGGTGAAAAAGTCGGCCTCGCTGTCATTCCGCATGGCAATGACGCACCGGATGGCGCCACAATTCTGAACCACCTTTATGAGTCGGGCCTATCGATCCAGGATATGCCCGAATATTACATCGCCATGGAAGCCTTGCCGTTGACAGCAAGTGGCAAGATATTGAAACGGGCACTGGCGGATCAAACGAGAGCAGGCGCCATTTCGCCGGAACCCGTGCGATTTACGCGGCCAAAATGAGGAGGGCTAAGCTATGCCTGTAGAACTATCCACGCGGGACGAATTCGCCGTGATCACATTGAACCGGCCCGAAGCGCTAAACGCCCTGAGCTTCCAGATCGTGCGCGATATCGGCGCTGCGTTAAGCGAGGTCGCGGAGTCGGATGCCCGTGCCGTATTGTTTATCGGCGCCGGCGAAAAAGCCTTCTGTGCCGGAGCCGATATCAATGAGTTGGCGAACCGCAGCCTGTCCGAGACAAAACGCGGCGCGGAAGCCGGCCAACGGACATTCGCCCGGCTTGATACGTTCCCGATACCCTCTGTTGCGGTCATCAACGGCTATGCCTTCGGCGGCGGCTTCGAACTCGCATCGGCCTGCACCTTCAGAGTGGCGACGCCAAACGCCAAAATGGGCCTACCGGAAATCAAACTGGGTCTGATCCCAGGTTATGGCGGCACGCAGCGGCTGCCGCGCTTGATTGGAGAGGCACGGGCATTGGAACTGATCATGACCGGCCGCACCGTGGAAGCGGAAGAAGCGGAGCGTATCGGGCTGGTAAACCGAATCGTCGAAGGTAACCCGCTGGAAGCCGGCATCGCCTATGCCCGCGAATTCAGTGGTTACAGCCTCCCGGTCCTTGGATTTGCGCGCGACTCGGTCAAACGCGCACTCGACCTGCCAATCTATGAAGGGCTGAAGGTCGAGGCCGACCTCAACACGATGTCGTTCCAGACCGAGGACAGCGTGGAAGGCACTGCCGCGTTCCTGGGCAAACGAAAGCCGGTATTTAAGGATGGCTGATGCACCTAAGACCATTGCCGTGACTGGATCGAGCCGGGGTATAGGCGCGGAGATCGTCCGCGAATTGGTCCGGCGAGGGTATGCGGTCGGATGCCTCTCCCGCGGAGGCGGTCTTCCGGAAAATGTACCGGACGGCGCGAGCCTCTTTCCATTCACATGCGACGTTACCGACGAAAACAGCGTCACGGCCGCTCTTAAAGGTCTCGCCGAGGCGGCTGGTGGGCTGCAGGGCCTGGTCAACAATGCCGGCGTACTTGTCGAATACAAAAGTTCCGAGCTTTCCGTCGCCGACTACGACGCCATTATGCGCACCAATGCGACCTCGGTCATGATGGTCAGCCGCGAAGCCTACCCGCATCTTTGTGCTTCCGGCGGCGGTGGGATCGTCAATATCGGGTCGTTTTGGGACAAGCTCGGGGTGCCGCGCAACCTGCCCTATTGCGTCTCGAAAGCGGCAATCGCGGCAATCACCCGCTGCCATGCCGTGGAATGGGCGCGCGACGGCATCAGCGTCATGAATGTCGCACCCGGCTATATCGAAACCGATTTCAATCACGAATTCTTCGCCGACGAAAAGACGCGGGAGTGGCTCCGGCAACGCGCACCAATGCAGAAGCCCGGATCGACCAACGAAGTCGCGCGGCTCGTCGCGGCCCTGTTTGGGGAAGACATTCCCTTCCTGACCGGCGAAACCATCTATCTCGATGGTGCGCAGTCGGTCGCCTTGTAGAGGCTTACGGATGAAATTATTCGATCACCTAGACGCGACTGTGTCGTTGAGCGAAGACGAAATACTCCTGTTTGAAAGCGTGCGCGCGCTCGCCAACGACAAAATTGCACCGCGCGCCGCCGCGTACGACGAAAGCGGCGCCTTTCCCTGGGATAATGTCGAGGAAATCAACGCACTCGGCTTGAACGCGATGTTCGTGCCGGAGGAATACGGCGGTGCCGGCCTGTCTTTCAGCGCCTATCTCGCCTGCGTGCGCGAAATCAGCAAAGCCTGCGCCGCAACCGGCATCATCTGGGCGACGAATTTCCATGCCATGAAGCCAATCATCGATTTTGGAAACGAAGAGCAGAAGAAGCGGATATTGCCGAAGGTGGCGGAAGGTGCTCTTGCTTCTCTGTGCATTACCGAACCCAACGCCGGTTCCGATGCCACCGGCATGACGACCAAATTCACACCGGACGGCGACGATATCATCGTCAGCGGAGGCAAGACCTTCATATCGAACGGCGGCGCCGCCGACTTCTATCTGGTCTTCGGCAAATGGTCCGAAATAGATGACGATAAGGCGTCCATCTCCGCCTTGGTGATTGAGAAAGACGCGCCCGGACTTTCCGCAGGGAAGCCGGAAAACAAGATGGGTATGCGGGCGTCCGCAACCACCCCTCTCACCTTCGACGATTGCCGAATCCCGCGTGCGAACTTATTGCGCGAACCGGGAGATGGTCTCCGTATCCTATTAGGTTCACTGAATAAATCGAGACCCAGTGTCGGCGCGCACGCGCTCGGCATTGCCCGCGCTGCATTTGAAGATGCGACGGCTTATATCAATCAGCGCCGCCAATCGGGCCGGCCGATCATCGATTTTCAGGGCATCCAGTTTCTTCTGTCCGATATGGCGACCGACCTGGCTTTATGCGAAACCCTGCTTTGGCATGTCGGCCGCATGGTCGATTCGGGTGCCGAGGATTTCAGCGTCGAGGCCTCGATGTTGAAAATGCGCGCCGGCGATGTCGCCATGCGGATTACCACCGACGCCGTGCAACTCCATGGCGGCTATGGTTATATCAAGGACTACCGCGTTGAGCGGCTGATGCGCGATGCCAAAATTTGCCAAATTTGGGAAGGCACCAAGCAGGTTCATCAGCAATATATCGGACGCAGCTTCATAGAGCGGTAGGAACCCAAATATTATTCGCCGCGGATATGCCTAAAGCCAACCCCTAAAGTGGCATCATTAATCTATCGTAAACCATATGTTGATAGCCTTTTCTTTCGGCAGGTTTGAGAGAATTTAACCTTTGATTGTCAGGCTCGCACTTGAGGTAAAACCGGGCCTTCCGACCAAAAAATTATCTCACATCATTGCCGACCGCCGTCCGCATCGAAAAGAGCGCTTGAGATTAATGAAACTGGGTTCAACGCGTTTAAGGTAATGGACGAATCTTCGACGATCCTGCCGGACAATGAAACCGTCCGCCTCGCGGCGCTGAAGAGTTACGCCGTTTTGGACACGGGTCCAGAAGAGGCCTTCGACCGAATTACGCGGGCTGTTTCCTCCTTTTTGGAGGCCCCGATGGCCTTCGTGACGTTCGTCGAATCAGAGCGCGTTTGGTTCAAATCCTCGCACGGGGTGTCGCTGAACGAATGTGAGCGAAACGGCGCATTTTGCGCCATGACCATTGGTCAAGAAACGCCGTTGGTCGTCGAAAACGCCACCCTGGATCCGCGTTTTAGAGAAAACCCCTTTGTTTCGGGGGCCGCAGGTATTCGATTCTACGCAGGCGCCCCGCTCCAGGCAAGGCGGCAACACAGCAATCAGCAAGACAATATCGGTACATTATGTGTTTTCGACACGCGGCCGCGGGTTCTCAGCGAAAAGGAACTCAATTTTCTCACGGATATGGCGGCGCTCGTCGTCGACGAACTCGAACTCCGTCGTACAACGCATAAAGTCCTCGGCGAAACCGAAAAAAGATTCCGCGACTTTGCGACAACGACGTCCGACTGGTTTTGGGAAATGGATGCGAATCTTCGGTTTTCCTATTTTTCGGAACGGTTTTCGGATATCACGGGCGTGCCTGCCGAATGGCTGCTTGGCAAAACACGCCAAGAGTCGGGGCTAGCACACGCGCTGGATCCCGCCGTCTGGCGTAACCACCTGGACGATTTGGCCGCGCATCGTCCCTTTCGAAATTTTGTTCATCCGCGGACAAAAGAAAATGGCAACGTCGTTTGGTTGTCGATTAGCGGCGTACCCTATTTTGACGATTTCGGTACATTCCTCGGTTACCGGGGTACCGGTGCGGATATCACACAGCAAAAGTTGACAGAAGATGCGCTCCGCGCCGCCAAGGATCAAGCCATTCGCGCCGATACGGCGAAAACCGAATTCGTCGCAAATATGAGCCACGAACTGCGAACGCCCTTAAACGCGATTATTGGTTTCTCAGACGTCATGAAGAATCAGGTCTTCGGTCAAATCGGGAGTCAACGGTATCTCGATTACGCAAAAGACATCCACGCCTCTGGGTCCCATCTACTGGCAATCATCAATGATATTCTCGACGTTGCGAAACTAGACACGGGAGAATTCTCCATCAGCGTCGGCAATGTGGATATTCGCAGCCTGCTCCGCGAATGCGAGGTCATGATCGCAGAACGATTGATTCGCTCGGGATTAACTTTGGACACACACATCGAAGAGTCCCTCACGATCGTGCGGGCAGATACGCTGCGGTTGCGCCAAGTTCTTCTCAATCTGCTGACCAACGCGATTAAATTCACGCCGGCTCCCGGGGAAATTACCGTTCATGTCGGGACGCAATCAGACCGCTCGATCACGTTTACTGTCACCGATACCGGAATGGGTGTTGCGAACGACGATATTGCTCGGATACTGGAACCATTCACCCAAGCCATCACCGTGGATTCACAACATCTCGAAGGTACGGGCTTGGGCCTTTACCTGGCGAAACACCTTGTCGAAAAACACGGTGGTCATCTAACGATCGAAAGCGAGATCGGCGTCGGCACTTCCGTTACGTTCTCGCTTCCGTCGATGGACATAAGCGAAGGCTCCACTGCCGCCTAGTTCCGCATTCGCCTGTGGTCGCCAATCTTGCTCGCAGGCAGGGTATAGTAGCGCTACCCCGGCCGCTGAAGGTCAGTGCCTCCAGGCTAAACCGCTGTCCGATTATCACCAGCGTCGAAGAATACGGCGCGCTTGATATCCAATAGCGGCGTGCCATCGAGACAATCAAGGCCCTGAACGTCAACTTCGTTTCCACGTATTTCAACCAGCGGGACAACAATTGCTGCGATTGGGTTAGGACGATTAGGCGTGCGAAGCGTGAACACGCCGCGTTCTTCGCGATCCGGGCGCGCCGGCCGGCGAAGCCAGTCCCGCCGAGCTTGGTCCAGCCAGTACAACACCAACAAGTGGCTTTCTGTTTCCATTCCGTACAACCCGTCGGCGTACGCTGGATCTAAAACGAGAGTGCAAAGCGCTGGATTATCGTGCACGGTCTTGGGGCAATCCGAGAGGCTCATATAGGGGGTGCGAATTTTGCCAATGACAACACATTCGACAGTTCGGAGCGTATCTTCAGTTGATTTCACAGATAAAGGCATCGTCAGAGTGTTCCCGGAAAATTAGCGCAATCCGTATCCCCGTTGGCAAAATTGATGCGAGAGCGCCCTATGCAATCGAGGTATGCCAAGCGCCGTTCACATGAATAGTTTCACCAGAAACGTATCCACCCCCCGGACCGCATAGAAGCCTGACCATGGCGGCGATCTCTTCGGGTTTACCCGAACGGCCCAAGGGAATCGCGCGTTGTTGAAAATGTGCCGAAACTTCGGTTCTGTCGTGGTGTGCAATATGCCCTGGCGCAACGCAGTTGACAGTAATGCCGAGCGGTGCGAGTTCCACGGCGAGTGCCCCGGTCATGCCGGAAAGTCCCGCTTTCGCGGTCGCCACTGCCGAACGATTAGCAACCCCAGCCTGACCCGATACGCCACCAATATTGACGATCGCGCCGCGGCCTTGCCGCTCCATGTGCGGTATCGCCGCCTTAGAGCACAAGAACGCCGAATTGAGTGTGCTGGCAAGTACATCGCGCCAATCGTCGAATGACGTTTCGGTAACAGGCTGAGCGATACGGCGCGCGACGTTGTTAACAAGCATATCAAGGCGGCCAAATTCACCTACGGCGGCATCGACCATCGCCGCAACCTCTTTGGCTTCCGTGACATCGGCCAAATGGACCATCGCGCGGCCTCCCGCCGCTTCGATTTCCGCCACCACAGCATCGGCAGCATCAGCGGAATTTCTGGCGTTGATGACAACCGCCGCACCCGCGTCCGCTAGCCCGATGGCGACCGCGCGCCCAATGCCGCGGACACTGCCGGTTACAATCGCGGCCTTACCGACCAGTTCCTGTGTGTTTTGCATGGTATCGTCAACCAACTTCGAAAGGGCTGCGTTTTAATTTGGTCACGTTCTTGCCTTCTATCCGTATCAATCGCGTTTCATATGTACGTTTAGGAGAATGCACTTGGCCAACACCGTAGGCGACAGCTTTGCCCGGTGTCATCGGATAGGTTTTGACCGGTTCAACTTTGCCTGGCTTCCCTTCTGCGGGCGGCTGGACCACATTGTACTCGGTCATCTCGGTCGTTCCTGTCGCCTGGCCATAAATCGCCCACGTCGGGCCATGGTCGTGCGGCGGGCTTTCCTTCGGCCCTTTGAAGACATGCGCGAGAATGCAAAACCCCAGTTCGGGATCCTCGTAGATAATCTTACGCTGCGAATCTTCTTCCGGTCCCAGGTGAGCTGCGAGGATTTCCTCATCGGCCAGTATTTTTTCCAAGCCTTGGCGCACCTGCTCCAGACCATCGGGTCCGGAACTTTTTTTCAGTATGTCGTGACATTGGGCGCCAAATTGTTCGATCGTCTGTCCCATTCGATTATCTCCTTTGCCGTGATCCATCCGCCCATCGGGCCAACAAACCAGTTGGTAATTTTCTCTCCGGCAGCCCATTAAGCTGCCAGAAATTAATTGATTCTTCTCAGGCTCCCACCGCGACCGGCAGTCCGGCGTGTTTCCATTGCGGAAAACCTTCTTCCAAGCGACGCACGGCATACCCGTTTTCCCGCATTGCCGCGATCGCTTGATAAACAAGGGTGCAATAGGGTCCGCGGCAATAGGCCACGATCTCTTTGCCTTTCGGCAGTTGGTCAAGTTTTCGCTCCAAGGCTTGTACCGGAATGTTCACCGCACCCGAGACATGACCGGCCGCAAATTCTCCAGTGGGCCGGACATCGACGACCACCGCTTCGCCCCGGCGCATGCGATCCAACAGCTCGCCCCGTGACACCTCTTCCAATGTGTCCAAAGACTCGAAATGTGCCGAGCCAATGTTCCGGACTTCCGCCAAATTACTTTCCGCGATTCGCCGCATCGATGTCAGGACGCCGGTAACCGCGTCATCCGCCAAGCGATAAAATACATGCTGTCCTTGCTTGCGCGTGGCAACCAAGCCAACACGGAGCAGGCGCTGAAGATGTTGTGACGTATTGGCAACCGAGAGTCTTAATGCAGCCGCCAAACCCTCCACACTTCGTTCACCCTGTGCCAGCATATCAATCATCTCAAGCCGGTGGCCATGGCTCAACGCCTTGCCTACAAGGGCAAAATGAGAAAATAACGTTCGCCTTGGATTATCGTTCATCACGCCAGAATCTGTAATCTATTATTCAATAGAATACTTGAATAATAGATTAGTCAAGCGCTTAATCTCACTTTTTTCGTAAATATTCAGCTTAATTTGGAGTTTGGATCGGCCCGCCCAAACGACAAATCCGGGTTCTTCCTATCAAGTGTTGCCGGCCGGCCGACACATCGGCCCCGTTCTTATCGCGCGCAATCTATACAAACCGGCGTCGCCGGATCGAATTCCAACCGTTTGGGCTGAATTTCTTCGCCGCAAGTCAGGCAGTAACCATAATCCCCTGATTTGATCCGTTCGAAAGCTGCCTGGATGCGGCGCAGTTCGATTTCGCGCCGACGCTTTGTCTCAAGCGCCATTGCCTGATCCTGCAACGCATCCATGCGCGACAGCCGGCCAACGCGGCTTTGGTCCAACTCCACCGGTTTCCGGGAATCGCGGCTCGCCTCTACGATCGCTTCCAGTTCGTCGCGTTTATCAGTCAGACGCTTCTTTGCGCCCTTAACATCGATTTCGCCGGCCATTGGATTTTCTCCCTCGGGTCCGTTTCTCATGCTACCGCGCCACCACCGCCATCTCAATTGCGCGCCACCCTTTACCCGCCGTTGTGGATGGTTAAGCTGGCGGCAAATTCGAAATCTGTATGAGGGGAAATTCATGAGCCGGTTGGCCGCAATCGATCCAGAAAATATGACCGCAGCGCAGAAAGAGGCGCATGATGGTATAGCCGCGGGGCCGCGAGGCAGTGTCCGCGGACCGTTCGCAGCTTTGCTGCACAATCCGGGCGTCGCAGATGCCGTGCAGCGCATGGGCGCGTCCCTGCGCTTTGAAGGCTCCTTACCCGCTAATCTGCGCGAGATCGCCATATTGGTAACGGGTCGCTTTTGGACCGCGCAATACGAATGGTGGGCACATGCGCGGATTGCCCTCGAGGTTGGCGTCGACGAAGCGATCGTCAATGCCATGGCGCAACGCCGCCGGCCCAGTTTCGTCAAAACGGACGAGGCAGCCGTGTATGAGTTCTGCACCGAGCTGCATGAAAAAAACAATGTCAGTGACGAAAATTATGAATGGGTAGTCGAACAACTCGGCGAGGCCGGTGCCGTGGAACTAATCGCATTGTGTGGGTATTACACGATTATTTCCATGACGCTCAATGTGGCGCAAACGGAACTCCCGGACGGGATCGAACCGCCGCTTCGGTCCTGATCGGGTGAGCCGAACACATTCATTGGGCATCGATATCGGAGGCACGTTCACCGATATCGTTGTTTACGACCGCGCGACAGGCCGCATCGAAAAGGGCAAGGAACTCACGACGCCTGACGATCCGTCGCGTGGCGTCCTCACGGGATTAAAAAAGCTCCTCGAGGAAGAGGTCTCCCCGGAGTCCCTCTATCGAATCGTGCATGCAACGACGCTCTTCACGAACGCACTCATTGAGCGGAAGGGCGCGCGCACCGGGCTGATTACGACAAAAGGCTTTCGCGATGTTCTGGAAATCGGCCGGGAACGCAAATATGAGCTGTACGATATTCATATCGCCATGCCGAAGCCGCTCGCACCACGCGATCTGCGCCTCGAAGTCACCGAACGCATCGCGGCCGACGGCACGGAAATTACGCCCCTGGATGAAACTGAACTATTGGATCAAGTCGATGCGTTGATCGCATTGGGCGCCGAGTCGATCGCCATCGTCTTCCTACACGCCTATGCGAACCCGGCTCACGAGGATGCCGCGCTGGCCGCCATCACCGCGAAGTATCCCGATGTGATCGTGACGGCCTCGCATGACGTCTCGCCTGAAATCCGCGAATTCGACCGAACGTCGACGACCGTTACGAATGCCTATGTGAAGCCATTGGCGCATACCTATGTCGATCAGCTGGTCAAACAGACGGTGGATTTGGGTGTCGATGCGCCCTATTTCATGATGCTGTCGAATGGAGGCCTGACCCATATCGAAGAAGCCAAGCGTTCGCCAGTGCAGCTACTCGAGTCGGGACCGGCAGCGGGCGCACTTGTTGCCGCCTACTTCGGCAGCCGTGCCGGTATCGACAACGTTCTCGCCTTCGATATGGGCGGAACGACAGCAAAGTTGGCGCTGGTCGAAGATGGGGAGCCGCATGTCGACTACCATTTCGAGGCAGCGCGCGAGAAACGCTTCGCCGAGGGCAGCGGCCTGCCACTCAATATTTCCGCCATCAAGCTGATCGAGATCGGCGCCGGCGGCGGCAGCATCGCCCATATCGACGAAATGGATTTGCTGAAGGTCGGTCCGGAAAGCGCCGGCTCCGAGCCCGGCCCCGTCTGCTACGCGCGCGGCGGTGAAGCACCAACCGTAACCGATGCCGATTTGTTGCTCGGTTTTCTGAATGCCGATTATTTCGCGGGAGGCAGCATGAAGATCGACCGCGATGCCGCCACCCGCGCCATGCAACCGCTTGCCGAACGCAGCGGCATGTCCACCGTCGACGTCGCGCGCGGTATCTATGAAGTCGTAAACGAGAATATGGCCAGCGCCGCCCGTGTCCACATCGCCGAGCAGGGCAAGGACCCAAGGCAGTACACCTTGCTCGCAACCGGCGGCGCCGGCCCGGTGCATGCCTACTACGTTGCCAAGAAGCTCGGCGTGAAACGGTTGATCTGCCCGCTCGCTGCCGGCGTTGCGTCGGCCCTCGGCTTACTGATTGCGCCGGCACGGATTGATCGCGTGGTGACGATCGCCAGCCGGCTCGACGAGATGGACTGGCCCCGCCTCGAAACGGCTTACAAGGAACTCGAAGCCGATGCGGCCAAGGTGATTGAGGAGACGGGCTTCGACCCGAGCACCGCACGGATTACGCGGCTCGCGGATATGCGTTATATCGGACAAGGCTTCGAAGTCGTTACCGAATTGCCCGGCGGTCCCTATGACGCGAATACCGCACCCGCCTTGCTGGACGCCTTCGAGGAGACCTACCGCCGTACGTTTTCGCGGACGCCGCCCGACGTGAATGCGGAAATAATCAATATCCGTGTTTCGCTTCGCGCCGATGTACCCGGCGACGGTGTCGGTTTTACATCAGGGAACGCCGATACGGATGACGCGCAAGAAACCAAGACACGGCCCGTCCGGTTTCCGGAAAACGACGATTACGTCGAAACTGCCGTATTCGACCGTGCGCAGTTACGGCCCGGCGAAACGTTCAACGGTCCAGCCGTCGTTGAAGAAAGCGAGTCGACCTTGATCATAGGACCCGGCAGCAAGGTTACGGTCGATAAGGACGGAAATCTCTTGGTCGAACTACCGGACGATGAACAATGAGCGATCAAGCCTTCGATTCCGCAACGTTGGAAGTGCTGTGGACGCGGCTCGTTTCAATCGTCGACGAAGCAGCGGCGGCGCTGGTGCGTACATCGTTTTCCACCGTCGTGCGCGACAGTCATGATTTCTCCTGCGTCATTACCGATGCAGAAGGCCGGTCCCTGGTTCAGGCGACGGACAGCATCCCCTCATTTATCGGCACGTTGCCACGGACCATCCGGCATTTTCTCGACGAATACCCCGCCGAAACATTGGAGCCGGGCGACGTCCTGATCACCAACGATATCTGGATGGGGACGGGGCATCTGCCCGATATCAGCGTCGGGAAACCGTTATTCTACAACGGTAAGATTGTCGGTTTTGCCGGAAGCACCGCGCATGCGCCCGATATCGGCGGCAAGATCCGGTCGCCCGAGCCGCGCGAAGTGTTCGAGGAAGGCTTTCAGATTCCGATCATGAAACTCATCCGCGCCGGCGAACCGGATGAAACCTTTTTGCGTCTGTTGCGCAAAAACGTCCGCGCCCCGGACGAAGTGGTGGGCGACCTTTGGGCCCAGATCACGGCGTTGGATTTGATGGACACCCGGCTCGATACCTTCATGAAAGAATACGCGCTGTCGACGCTCGACGATCTCGCGACGGAAATTCAAACGCGGTCGGAACGGGCCATGCGCGCCGCAATCACAGCCCTGCCCGATGGTGTCTACGAGAATACGATCCGTACCGACGGATTGACCGAGCCGCTCGACCTCAAGGTGACGCTGACCATCGACGGCGACGAAGTTCTTGCGGACTTCGACGGTTCCGCGCCGCAGGTCGACAAGGCGATCAACTGCGCCATGTGTTACACCTATGCCATGACGGCCTATGCGGTAAAATGCGCCGCTGCGCCAAACCTGCCCAACAATGACGGATCGATCCGCCCCATCAAGGCCGTGGCGCCGGAAGGCTGCATTCTCAATCCGCAATTCCCGGCCTCGGGCGGTTCACGCGCGTTGATCGGTCATTTCGTGCCCTCGCTGATCTTCGGCGCGCTCGCCAAAGTCATTCCCGAGAAGATCATGGCCGGCGCGGGTTCCCCGCTGTGGTGCATCAACCAGTCCGGCGTCACCGAAAGCGGCGCGCCCTTCGCCAAGCTGTTCTTTTTCAACGGCGGCATGGGCGGCACCAATCAAACCGACGGACAAAGCTGCCTCAGCTGGCCCAGTAATATTTCCACCACTCCCATAGAAGTGATCGAACAGCTGGCGCCGCTGCGGGTGCATCAGCGCTCCCTACGGCCAGGTTCCGGTGGCACGGGGGAATATCGCGGTGGGCTGGGCCAGGACGTTCTGTTCGAATCCACCTCGAAGACACCGACGGCTGTGGCGTTTCTTGCCGAACGCACGCGCGTCGGCGCGCCGGGTATTGCCGGAGGGCAGGACGGCGCGACCGGAGAGTTACAAATTAACGGCGAACCCGTCGATCCGAAGCAACAGCACATCGTCAAGACCGGTGATACGATACTGATGCGCACGCCGGGCGGCGGTGGCTACGGTACACCGGACAACCGCAGTGACGAAGCGACCGAGCGGGACCGAGTAGAAGGGAAGCTCGCCGGCTAAGCGCTTTATCGTTATAGCGACCGCAAACTCGCGTCTCGATTGTTTTCAGACACAATTTCTATATATTTACCTGTATGAAAGCGCGTACGCTCCCACTCGCTGGCATACTATTTCTCTACGTCCTTCTTCCCAGTGTCTTTGCCTCGACGGCAGGCACAGAAGAAAAGGAACGTGTTCCGGGTGCGGTGTGGGTCAAATTGTCAAAGCCAGAGGGTATGGGATGGTCTTCATCCCGTTTGGACGAAGCCCGCGCGTTCTCCAAGAAAATCGGTTCGACCGCTGTCGTAATCGTCCAAGGCGGCGTTGTCATAGATGAATGGGGCGAAGTGGCGACTAAATCGCCCGCGCATTCCGTCCGAAAAAGCCTGCTAAGCGCCCTTATCGGCATCGCCATAGCGGAAAAGAAAATCAGCCTGACCGATACCATGGCCGATCTTGGCATCGACGATTACGAGCCTTCGCTAACCGATGTAGAGAAACAAGCCACTGTCGGCGATTTGATCAAGGCGCGCTCCGGCATTTATCACGCTGCGCTTTACGAATCAAAGCGTATGACAGCTTCTAAACCGAAGCGCGGCAGCTATGACCCGGGCACGTTCTGGCACTATAACAATTGGGACTTCAATACGCTCGGCACCATCTACCGGCAGGAAACAGGGGACGATATTTTTGAGGCCTTCGATCAAAAGATCGCGACCTCACTGCAAATGCAAGATTACAGTCCCACAGACGGTGAGTATGTCAGCGGTTCAAAGTCGGTCCACGACGCCTATCCGTTCCGAATTTCCGCGCGCGACTTGGCCCGGTTCGGCCTTCTGTACCTGCGAGACGGAAAATGGAATGGTCAGCAAATCGTCCCTGAAAACTGGGTCGCGGAAAGCACAGTTAGCCATTCCAAAATCGGCGCAGACAAAGGTTATGGCTATATGTGGTGGACCGGACGCGGCAGTTTCCGCCATCTTAACGTCAAAGAGCCCGTGTACTTCGCCTCGGGGTACCGCCGTCAATACGCATTCGTCTTTCCCTATCTAGATCTTGTCATCGTACATCGGATAAATTCGGATACATCGAAGGCATATCCACCATGGCGGCAGATCGAGCGCCTGCTTTGGCACATCTTCGCCGCCGCAGGAGAAACCGACATCGGACCAAACCCGGCTATAGAATCTGCTGTTGGCAAACATTTAAAAGCGGATGATCTCCAAGAAACGTTTCCCGGAATAACGCTCAGTGGCCGTAGTCGCCGGGGTCACCCTTTTCGCGTAACGATGCACGCCGATGGCAAGCTAACTGCTGTCGCAGGCTCCACTGATGAATACACCGACAGCGGTACATGGAGAATAGAAGAAGACCAATATTGTCGGAAGTATGTTAAGTGGTCCGGTGGCCGCGACCTTTGTTTCTCGATTGTCAGGGTCGGCAACACGTTCAAATTTTACGACGATACCGGCACCTACTACGCAAGATCAGAGTCGAAGGGCGACTAGACGGATGACCCCGAACGAATCATTAATTTGGCTTGCCATTTCGCTGGTCGTAACGATCGGCTTTATCCTGCTTGGGCGCATGATGGCGAAACGAAAAAACCGCAATACTGTAAGATGGGCATTGGCCGCTGCGTTTTTTCCGCCCGTCGTGCTGGTGCTTTTATTTTTGCCGAGCTTGGAGCAAAAGGCTCGCTAAGGCGCAGTAACTTCATCCAGGAACGCTCGTAGCGGGGGGTTAAATCGATCCGGCGCTTCGACATTCGAAAAATGGCGCAGACCCGGAAGAATAGTCAATCTGGACCCCGCGATACGCTCATAGATCGCGTGGGAATGGGACGGTGGCGTTGACGGATCGTCCCCCGCGCCAAGGACCAAGGTCGGTGCCGAGATCATATGCAGGCGATCCCGGTACGCCAGGTTGGCGGTCGCCGATGTTGCCCCGATATACCCTGTTATGGACGTTCTAATAAATTCTTTGCGGACGGCATGATAATCGGCACCCGCCTCGGCGGCGAAGGTATCGGTGAACCAGCGGCAATCCGTCATTTCCCAAATCTTGGTCATACCGTGCTCTCGCAAGAGCGCATGCCGATCCGCCACAAAATCCTTATAGGCCTGGTCCGCTTGCGGCGTCGTATTGCAAAGCGCCAGGGACGCGATACGGTCCGGATGCTCGATAGCAAGACCCTGCCCAATCATGCCGCCAGTCGAAATACCGACCCAATGCACCTTGCTCAAATCCAACGCATCCATCAGCCCGACAGCATCGGAGACGAACATATCGAGCGAATAAGGCCCTTCCGGCGCATCCGTGTCACCATGGCCACGCCAGTCGTAGCGCAACACCCGATAGCGATCCTTCAAAGCTGGCACCTGCAAGTCCCACAGACGGTGGTTCGTACCCATCGCATGCGCCATCATCACAATGGGTCCGTCTATATCTCCATCCCAGCGATGAAATATGTCGATATCGCCGACACGAATTTTCGAGCCTTCGTTCCGCCGTGCGCTCACAGCCCCTGGTTTTCCTTCCACAAATAGAACGGGCCAATCGACGGATCGGCCGCACGCACCCGATAATAGGGAATGCGTGGTGCGTAAGTATCGAAGAGGCGGCGCAGTTCGGCAGCCGGGTCGTCATAATCGTCCGCCCGCAAATCGACGATTGGATAGTCGAGTTCGTCGCACACCTTGATCGCCGCAGACCGTTGCCCACCATGCTGCCCACCAGCGTCGCGCCCAGCCTCAATCGCCCGCACCAACCGTTCCTCGAGCGCTTCTTCGGCACTGGAGAGAAAGGACGCGACCATCGCCTCCACCGTCGCCGCACTGGTCAGTCGGTTGCCCATGGCGACGAAACCATCGCCCTCATGGTGGCCTTTCCAATCCCGATTCCCACTGCCGGTCCGGGCCGCGGTCCGGCCCGCGGCGTCGATTACCGCAATCTGCCGCGCCTCGATATGCGGATCGGATGCAGCCAACCGTTCGACGACGGCATCAGGCGCGAGTCCTTCCTCCAACAAGGACAGGCCCATCGGACCATGCCTCGGGTCAGTGAGGGCCTGCGTGGCAACGGCACCAATCCCCGTCTTCACAAATGGCACGCGCGACCCGACGGCCATTTCTCCCGTCGACGTTGCAACGCCAAGTGCGCCCGTGCGAGCGCACCGACCAACGATGGTAAAGGTGTTGAATTCAATCGCCAGATGTCGCATGAGATCTCCTCTAGTTCGACGGGTTGAAGACGCAATGGTAGTCATAGCGGCAACCCTCTCGCCAGTTGTTTCTAATTTGCCAGAAAGCGCGTTTGCATGGAGTCCGCAGTGAACAACAAGATTTACCACGGCGGTGACTTGCAGGATGCCGAAGCCAGATTTGGGCGACCGGATGCCGGGTGGCTGGATCTTTCGACGGGTATCAATGCCAACGCCTACCAGAATACGAATGTCAGTGAATCGTCACTGACGCAGTTGCCGCAGAATGCCGCCCTGGACACCTTGCTTGCAGCGGCGAGACATTATTATCGCGTAGGGGAGTCGAGTGCTATCGCGGCCGCGCCAGGATCGCAATCCGTGCTGCAACTCTTGCCCTCATTGCTGGACCAAACTGATGTTGCCGTGATCGGCCCCACATATGCTGAGCATGCAAAGACATGGTCCGATAGTGGACATAACGTTTCAATCGCCGAAGACATTGCGGATACGAACAGTGCAAACGTTGTCGCCCTTGTAAACCCGAACAATCCTGACGGGCGTATTTTCGGTTTACCGGTACTGCTGGATCTCGCACGCAGCCTCACTGCGCGACAGGGATTGTTGGTTATCGACGAAGCGTTTGCGGACACGGACCCGGCAACAAGCATCCTGCCCGAATTGCGTAGGGAATCCGTTCTGGTCATTCGCTCCTTTGGGAAATTTTTTGGGCTGCCCGGGCTGCGTCTAGGCTTCGCCGCCGGGGCTTCTGATCTTGTCGAAAAACTGCAACACCGGCTGGGTCCCTGGTCGGTACCGGGTCCGACGATCGAGATCGGCACCAGAGCCCTTCATGACCACGCCTGGACTGAAGGCACACGCCGCGCGCTGGCGGTTCGGTGCGATGCGTTGCTCAGGATTCTTAAGACCGCGGGTCTGCAATCTATCGGCGGCACGACATTGTTTCAGCTTGTCGAAGACGTTCGCGCACCGGATATTTTCACGGCCCTCGGCAAGGCCGGTATATTCGTTCGACGCTTTCCCGAGAACTCGCACTGGCTGCGGTTCGGCGTTCCCTGTTCGGACGCCGATCTCGAACGATTGCAACGCGCACTTTATTGCATCAAGCCGTAGACGCCGGCTCTTTTCCAACCATTCGGGTAGGCGCCGGCTGAATTTCCCGGGTCTCCGGCGCGCGCGCCTCTAGCGCGGAACCACGTCCGGACAGGCTCGGATTGGTCATGAAATATTCATGCGTGCTGAAGCTTTTGGGGTTTCGCGACCGGCGGCGATATTTACCGTCTGGTTGCAGCAACCAGGACTGAGCCTTGTCCTTAAAATTGGCGTCCA
The DNA here is from genome assembly GCA_021774435.1 of Alphaproteobacteria bacterium. Taxonomy (GTDB): domain Bacteria; phylum Pseudomonadota; class Alphaproteobacteria; order UBA8366. The sequence continues at coordinate 12,047 of JAJFJB010000031.1, read as the reverse complement.
TGATCTGTTCGAGGATCTGACGGTGCACCGTCGGGTTTTCGATCGGCACCATGATTTCGACACGGCGGTCCAAATTTCGCGGCATCCAGTCGGCGGATGTGATGAAAACCTTTGCCTTGCCGGATGGCATCGCATGACCACGGCCGAAGCAGACAATGCGCGCATGCTCCAGGAACCGTCCGATAATCGACTGCACCGTGATGTTTTCCGACAGACCCGGCACGCCCGGCCGCAGACAGCAAATGCCACGAATAACCAGGTGAATTTTCACACCGGCTTGAGACGCCGCATAAAGCGCGTCGATAATTTTGCCATCGACAAGGGAGTTCAGCTTGACCCAAATTGTACCTGGTCGGCCCTGGTGGACATATTTAATTTCATCATTGATAAGGTCGATCAGCTCCTCGCGCATATTTACCGGGGACACCGTTAGTTTTTCCATGTCAACCGGCCCCGCGGTGCCCGTTGTGAAATGAAACAGCCATGCGGCATCCCGGCAGAGCGCCGGATCGCAACTGAAGAAGGACAGGTCGGTGTAAATCCGCGCTGTGATCGGATGGTAGTTACCAGTGCCGAAATGACAGTAACTTTGGAATTGATCGCCCTCCCGACGGACCACAAGCGATATCTTCGCGTGTGTTTTTAGATGCACAAATCCGTACACAACCTGGACACCCGCGCGTTCGAGATCGCGGGCCCATCTGATGTTGCGCTCCTCGTCGAACCGCGCCTTCACCTCGACCAGGGCCGTCACGGATTTTCCAGCCTCCGCAGCATCGATCAACGCTGCCACGATGGGCGAATTTTCACTCGTCCGATATAGTGTTTGTTTGATCGCGATGACGTCCGGATCATCCGCCGCCTGACGCAAGAATTGCGCGACAACATCAAAGCTTTCGTAGGGATGATGGACGACAAAATCCTTTGCCTTGATTGCCTGGAAACAATCACCGCCAAAATCAAGAACACGTTCCGGGAACCGGGCGGCGTAAGGGGCAAAAACCAAGTCCGGCCGATCATTGACGATCAACTCGCCCGTGTCCGCGAGGCCCAGCAGGCCTTTCAAGGCAAACACCGTTTCCGGTGCCGCATCGAGCCCATCGACCAGAAATTTCCGTAGGTCAGAAGACATATCGTCATTGATGGTTAATCGAATCACAGAACCGCGCCGCCGCTCCTTGAGGGCGCTTTCATAGAGACGGACCAAATCTTCAGCTTCTTCCTCGATCTCGATATCACTATCGCGCAGGACTCGACACTGGCCGACCTCGGCAACCCGAAAGCCCGGAAACAAACGGTCGACATACATGGCTACCACCGTCTCCAGGGCGACCAACCGGTGTTCCTTGCCAGGCAGCCGGATGAAGCGCTCTACCAAATGGGGCAACGCTACAAGAGCGTTCAATGTTTCTTTACGGCGGCCCTTCTTGAGTGCCAGGACCAGTGCGAAGCCGAGATTGGGCAAAAAGGGAAACGGATGCGCCGGATCGACTGCAATCGGGCTCAATACGGAGAATAGCTTTTCAAGAAAATAGTTCTTCAGCCATTTCCTGTCCGCAGGTGAGAGATCTTCGGCATCGAGAACATGGATGTCCTCGTCCTTCATCAAACGGACCAGCCGCCGCCAGCACTTTTGCTGATCATGCATCAATCTGATGGCGCGCGCATTGACATGTTCAAGTTGCTGCCGTGGCGTCAGGCCTTCTTGGCTCGGGACATCGACGTTTGCATCAACCTGGCCACGAAGCCCGGCTACGCGGACCATATAGAACTCGTTGAGGTTATTTGCAGAAATGGAAAGAAACCGAAGCCGCTCAAGCAAGGGGTGCTTCTTATTCTCTGCCGCTTCAAGCACTCTTTCATTGAACGCAAGCCAAGAAAGTTCGCGGTTTATAAACCGTTCCGGCGACGCCATCATAATCTCTGCCAATTTGCTGTCGTTGGCAAATATCCCAGCGTCTGTGTCGACGGCACTTTTTGGCTGGGGTTCCTTGTCGGTTGCAGCGTCCATTGGTAATTCCAAAATATTTTTCAAACCCATCCTACTCTTCTATTTCGGAAAGAAACAAATATGACAGTTTTGTTACACAGAAGATCGATCACAAAATTTTCTTGTCAAACTGAAAAACGAATGTTCAAAGTCCACAAACTTACGAAAACAAGCGCAAACTTTGCTGATTTAAGGGGTAACAGCATCGTAGACCAGAATTATGATAAGGAAATTTGATGGCGCGCTCTGAAATTTTACCTCGAGAATACGAACTAAAACTCGCCGGCACCGCGCGTGACCTTTCGGCCTTTAAACGTGCCGTTAACCTGATTTCCAAAGATCGTCAAGATTGGGAGTCCGTCGATCTGGAGACACGCTACTTCGATACATCTGAACAGCGGTTCTTTAAAAAAGGCATCGCAATTCGGGTTCGGCGCGCCAAAGAAAAATTTACGCAAACCATCAAAGCGGACCGCGGCGGCGGCGGCGTGCTGGACCGTACGGAATGGGAGCAATCGGTTAAGAGTTCAGAGCCGGAATTAGATGCGCTGCCGAAAGCAGCACGAAAAAAACTTGGAAAATTGTCGAGCGGCGCGTTGCGCCCCGTTGTATCCTTGGAAGTTCGCCGCCAGAAAAAGATCATCAAGCGTCAAAGCGACGACGGGCCGGATTTGGAAGTTGAAGCCGTCGTCGATAATGGGATTGTGCAAGCTGGAGAAAAAATCAAACGCTTTTCCGAATGCGAACTCGAGCTCCTTCAAGGCGGCCCTGCACAGTTCTTCCAATTCGTGACGGAGGTCCACAATGCGTGCCCATTGCGTGTATCGCGTATAACGAAGTCCGATAGAGGCTATGCGCTTTTGAATGAAAAGGTCGCCGGGAGCGTAAAACTACCAAAATTCGATCTCAACTCCACGCAATCGATCAGTATAACACTCTGCGACATCTTCAACGATTGCATTGGCAATATCATCGATAACGAAGCGGCCGCATTCGACGGCCGCGACCCGGAAGGTGTCCATCAGTTACGTGTTTCTGTGCGCCGGCTACGTTCTTCCTTATCCGTTTTCCATCGATTTATCGAAGCCGAGCGCGTTACCGAGCTTAAAGAGGAGCTAAAATGGTTGGGGTCGTCGCTTGGACCAGCTCGAGAATGGGACGTTTTTCTTTCGGAAACACTGGCATCGGTCGAGGGCTATGGCATAGACCGGCGGAATATGAGTGCGCTGGCAACCTTGGCAAAGCAACATCGCCGGGCCGCGTATCGCCTTGTGCGAACCACCCTAAGATCAGACCGGTACGCAAAGCTAATCCTGCGCTTGACAGCGTTTGCGGCAACCGAAGGTTGGTTATCCGAAAGCTCGTCCGCGCAGCTACTTTCACCGATTGGTGAACATTGTAAATCGATATTGGACCGCCCTTACCGAAAACTGGTCAAGGCGGGCAACGATCTTAAATCGCTGACACCGGCGCAGCGGCACCAGGTTCGCATCAAGCTAAAAAAATTACGGTACACGGTGGAATTCTTGGGTGGACTTTACAAAGGCCGTAATTCACAACCCTTCAAAAAACGGATGGCGCAGCTACAAGACCAGTTCGGCCATTTGAATGACGTTGCACAAACCATGCATCTCGTTGACGCACTCATGAGGCCTTCGCACGATTTTTCGCTACCTAACGAACGGGCTCGCATCGCTGGCGGTATGGTACTGGGCTGGCACGCACATCATCTGCACGAGATCGAACGGTCTCTTTTCGACGATTGGTCCGCCTTCCGGTCTGTTGCGCCGCCGTGGCGATTAGGCAAGACTAAAACCTCATAAGGCACGCAACGTGCCGATAAAACGCCTCAGACGATGGTGAGCGGCATGAGCGAAACAGACCTTATCTCCGATCTGTCCTTCGACAATGTGCAAAAGCACATGGAACATATCTGTCTGCAAATTCCGTCACGGTTGGCGGGGACCGAAAACGCGCGGCGTGCAGCGAACTACAACGCCGACGCCCTGAAACAACACGGGATTAACGCCGAAGTCCATGACCTTCCAGGACTGGTCAGTTTTCCCGAGCCGACAATGTTGCGCGTGCTGACAGCCCCCGAAGAAGCAATCGAGGCCTTCACCTGCGGCCACAGCGTTCCCACCGGTCCAGAAGGGCTTAGCGGCGAATTGGTGTTTGTCGGGTCCGGGGCGGAGACGGACTACAAAGGCAAATCAGTCGCTGGCAAAATCATATTGGCGGAGACATCCTATCATCCCGCCCGGCACGAAAAACTTCGCATCGCCGCGGGGAAAGGTGTCAACGGCGTCGTTTTGATGAACTGGGGCGGGCCGGACAACACTGCCGTACCTTTCGGCTCGGTGAAGCCTGCCTGGGGCAATCCGACACGCGAAACGGTCCAGACTGAAATGGCGACCGTCCCGGCGATTGGTATCGCGCGCACCGCCGGGTTGCGGCTCCAGACCCAATGCGAAAAAGGTCCCGTCCGCGTCCATTTTCAAGCCATCGTCGAAAATGGCTGGCGCGACATTCAAGTCACCTCCGGTGAGGTGCCAAGCCCGCAAAGCGACGACTTCGTCCTGCTTGGCGGCCATCAGGATTCGTGGTTCGGACAGGCAGCGACCGACAACGCGGCTGGAAACGCCTGCATTGTCGAGCTGGCCCGCGTTATCAATCTCCATCGCGACAAGCTGAAACGCGGCCTCGTCTGCGGTTTCTGGACAGCCCATGAAACCGGCACCATGGTCGGATCGTCCTGGTTCGCTGACCGCAATTGGGACCGGCTGCGTGACCATGGCTGCGCCTATATGCAGATCGACCAACCAGCCTGTGTCGGCACCACGCGCTGGGGCACGGGTTCCAATGTTCAGCTGCGCCGCTTTCATCAGTCGGTCGAAGCACGCCATGTCGGCAACCGGGAATATTACTGGCACCGGCTTCCAAAAGGCGGCGATGCCTCGTTCATGGGGCTCGGCATACCCAGCATGTATGGTATCGGCCACTATACCGAGCAGGAGTTGCAGGAAACCGGCCTGGCGCGGCTCGGCTGGTGGCACCACTCGATCGAATGCAATATGGACAAGATCGATCTCGATTTCCTGGCCGTGCATTTGAAAGTCTATGCCGGGTATCTTTGGGGCCTGTGCACCGAGACCGTTCTGCCGTTCGAGTTTACAGCCGCAGCCGAACAATTCGTCACCCGGCTCAAGGAACTGCAGGAACCAGGGCAGTCTATCGGCCTTGAAGGCGCCTTGGCGCGAGCCCGGGATTTCCTTGGCGCCGCCACCGCATTCGATGCCGCCTCGGACGATTGGCGCAAGCGCTACGCGCAGGACACGTCATTGGACGAACAGGCCGCTATGGTTCTCAATGAGGCGATGAAACGGGTGAACCGGCTCCTAATTCCGCTCGCCAGCACGGCGAAGGGTACTTACGGTCACGACCCTTACGGCTACACGCCGCAAGGCAGCATGATTCCCGTGCTTTTCGATGTACCGCAACTTGGCGGCCTGCCACCAGGCGAAACGCGCTGGATGCTGGAAACCGAACTGGTGCGCGCCCGGAACCTCGTCGCGGACACGATGACGGACGCCGCCGTGACCCTGCGGGAGGCGATTTCTCAGACCACCTAACGAAGGAAACTAACCGCGGACCATCGCAGCGTTGAGCTTTGCGCGCGCCGGGTCGGGGAAATCGATTACATTGACTTCCGCCGTTTCCGTATCGAGGACCGCACAGCTCAATTGGCGATCGTTCCGGGCGTCGCGTCCGTCGCCGGCCGAACCCGGATTCACCACCAACGTATCGCCGAAGCGGCGCACCAGTTGCTGATGGGTGTGGCCGAAAAGTACGAAGTCTGCCGCTTCCTCGCCGAACCGCTCGAGCAACGGGCTATGCGGGTAGACATAGGTGCCCCGAGGCTCCCATGGCGTGGAATGCACCATCAAAACAGTCCGATTGCCATAGTGCAAAGCCATCCGCGAGGGCCTGTCCGCGAGCCACTTCAAGAGGTCCTGGTCGATCCCTTCCCGCTCGCGTGCCCTTGCGCCCAAGGGCCCGAGGAATACCTCTTCATGGTTTCCCTGGATGGTATGCGCACCCAGATCGCGCAGTTTCCCGACGACCTCATTCGAAAAGCGGTACTCGAAGATGCTGTCCCCGAGGCACAGTAACTCGTCGATCGGGCCCATCAATTCGAGCGCCCGATCCAATCCCAAAATGTTGCAATGCAGATCCGAAACGATGCCCAGCTTCAAAGCGTCTTCCCTGCCGTCCAGCCACCATCGACAATCAGGGTCGTCCCCGTACAGAAGCTTGCGTCGTCCGACGCCAGGAACAGAATTGCCTTGGCAATTTCTGGCGGTTCGCCCCACCGGTTCATCGCATGGACACTGCGGATCTTGTTCGCGTACGCTTCATCCTGAAAATAACGTTCGGTCATCGGCGTCCGAATTACGCCGGGCCCGACCGCGTTGACTCGAATATCCTTTTCACCAAATTCCATCGCCATTTCTTTGGTCAACCCGACCACGGCATGTTTCGAAGCGGTATAGGCGGCGCGGTTCGGCGATGCGACAACCCCCAAAGTCGAGGCGAGATTGACAATTGCACCCGGTTGCCCCGCGGCCACAAGATGGCGCCCAAACGCCTGACAACAGAGAAAAACACCGGTGATATTCACGTTTATGACGCGGCTCCATTCCTCGTGCGATAGCTCGAGAACCGGAACGATTTCCCGTATCCCCGCGCTGCAAACGAGAGTGTCGAGACGGCCAAGCGCCTGTGCCGCCTCCGCCACGCAGTCGTCGACCGATTTCGGATCCGTCACGTCGACGGCCAGGGCATGGGCCTTGCCGCCTTCTTGTGTAATTTCATCGGCGGTCCGCTGCGCCATGGCGATATCGATATCGCTGGCGGCAACGACAGCGCCCTCGCGCGCGAATTCAAAGCAGGTCTGACGGCCAATACCGCTACCCGCGCCCGTGACGATCACACCCTTATCTTTAAACCGCATCTAGCCAGCCTCCTTCTCTCTAATCCGCCGCAAGCTTGCGTCACGATACCGGAAGCGTCAATCAGCTGACCCAACATGAAAGTCGAGCAGCAGGCGATTCACCGCCTCTGCACTGTCATACATCGCCCAATGGGCCGCGTTGGGAATGACATCGATGCGCAGACCGGGCACCCGTTCACGGCACACTGCTACGCGGTCGTCGATCGACGGATAGGCGGTGATATCGTTCGCGCCCCAGATAAGCTGCAAGGGGCAGCTGATTTTCGCGAGATCATGGCGCTGTGTGTCGCCCCAGCTCACCTTTCGGCTGTCGAAGCGGGTGCGATCGACATTGCCGCCGTGATAGGCGATCGCGTCGTCGTCTACCGTGTCGGGATTGCTCAGCATGAAGGCAAGTAGATTTTCCCGCACGATTTCGCGGTATTTTGCTTGGTCCCCGCCGGCGGATTTATAGCTGCGGGTTTTTACGACCCGTCCCTCGGGCTTCCCGAAACCGCTCGCACCGATCAACGATAGGCTTTCGACGCGGTCCCCGAAATGAGCGGCAACGCCCGAGCTCAATGCGGCGCCGAAGGAGAAACCCGTCAAGTGGAAGGGTGCGCCGTCATCCAGCAACGTGCCGACCGCGCGGCAAACCAGCGCCCGGTATTCCTCGCCGCTCATCTTGCGGTCGACATCCGGTGACTCACCGTAGCCCGGCAAATCGACCGCATAAACTCGGAAATGCTCCGCCAGAGCATCGATGTTCCGCGCCCAATGATTCCACGATCCCATGCCGCCATGCAGCAACACGTAATTCGAGCCCTCGCCCTTCTGTTTCGCCGCCACCTTTGGCCGCTCGGTCTTCGCCGTCAGCATTGTGCCATCCGCTCTTGTTCTTGTTGCTTGGCTAATTGGCTAGCCTATCGCCTCTTCCGCGGCAAGCCACTCCGCCTCGACGGCGCTGATCTTCCGGTCAAGATCGGCCAGTTGCTTGTTCAGCATCGTAATCTCGAATGGCGGCCCTCTATAGAGCGCAGGATCCGCCAGTTTTGCCTCCACCACGGCCTTTTCCTTGCCGAGCGTCTCTAAGCGCCGTTCCGCCGCCGCAGCCGCTTTGCGCTGGGATGCTCGTGCCGTGCGGGCGCTCGCGCTGGCCCTGCGGGCGTCACGGCGATCCTTTTTGTTGTCGCCGGACGGGCGCTCGCCCTTGTCGCGCCGGCGCGCCGCGCGGCGCGATTCCAGAACCGTCTTGCGGTAATCGTCAATATCCCCGTCAAACGCCTGACACGTCCCGTTCCTCGCCACCCAGAGCCTGTCGGCACAGAGTTCCACCAGATGCAGATCGTGCGTTACCAGGATAACGGCCCCCTGATAGGCGCTGATCGCGCCAACCAAGGCTTGGCGGGAATCGATATCGAGATGGTTCGTCGGCTCATCCAGCAGCAGAACATGCGGCGCATCCCGCGTGATACAGGCGAACAGCAGCTTGGCCTTTTCGCCTCCCGATAGGGACGCAACTTTAACGTCGGCGCGTTCCTGCGTGAGCCCGAACCGGCCGAGATGGGAGCGGATTTTGGTTTCTGTCGCACCCGGCATCCGCAGCGCAAGTTCTTCCTTCGCGGTCCGGGTGGGATCGAAAGCGTCGGCCTGCTCCTGCGCGAAATAGCCGACTCGCATTTTCGAGGAATGACGGACCGATCCCGACATGGGTTTCAAATCGCCCGTGAGCAGACGGAGCAACGTGGTCTTGCCGTTGCCGTTTTCGCCGAGCAGGGCGATCCTATCATCCATATCCAATGTGAGGCCGAGACGCGCAAGAATTGGCTGACCCGGCGCATAACCCACACTGGCATTATCAAGGGCAATCAACGGCGGTGCCATCTGATCCGGGTTTGGAAAATCGAACGCGACCTCGTGGTCCGGACGGACAGGCGGCAGTTCGTCCATCCGTTCCAGCGCTTTCAGACGGGATTGTGCCTGACGGGCCTTGCTTGCCTTGTACCGAAACCGGTCGACAAAAGCCTGCATATGCCGCCGCTGTTCGAGTTGCTTTGCGAACTCCGCCGCCCGTAGGGCCAATCGTTCGCGCCGCTCCTTCTCAAACCAATCGTAATCGCCTCGATAGACCGTCAGTTTGCAGTCGTCGAGATGTACGATCGTATCGACAATCGTATTGAGCAGGTTTCGGTCATGGCTGACGAGCACAATCGTGCCTTGATAGGATACAAGATGGTTCTCCAGCCAAAGCCGCGTTTCGAGGTCGAGATGGTTGCTGGGTTCGTCGAGCAGCAGCAGATCAGGGGCTGAGAACAAGGTCGCGGCCAGCGCGACCCGCATCCGCCAGCCACCGGAATAGGTATCGAGCGGCCGAGTCTGGGCCTCCTCATCGAATCCAAGTCCGGCCAAGATGGCCGCCGCCCGCGCCGGCGCCGTTTCAGCCCCAATATCGGCGAGCCTCGTATGCACCTCCGCAATGCGGTTCGGGTCCGTCGTCTCCTCCGCTTCCGCCAGTAACGCAGTGCGCTCGACATCGGCGGCGAGGACAAAATCGCGCGGCGATTGCGATCCTTCCGGCGTCTGCTGTGCGACAGTTCCGACGCGCGCGCCGTTCCGTAAATTTATCGATCCGCTATCGGCTTCGAGTTCTCCCGTTATGAGACGCAATAAAGTCGACTTTCCTGCGCCATTACGGCCGATGAGACCGATTTTATGCCCACGAGGGATCGCGACTGTCGCGCCGTCGAGCAAGACACGGCCGCCGATACGGTATGTCAGATCATTGATGTGCAGCATTTTTACTTAACTAGTGTCTTTAATGAAATTTTCGACCAGCATAAATCAGTCCACAATTTTCCCAGCCTGTTGGTTAAATACAGTGTCCAACCTGTTTTGCATCTGATCGCAAAGCAATGCTATGTCCGAACGGATATTCGGCGACGTACTTTTCCGTATCGATGATGAGTGCACCTTCTTTGCGATATCTTGCTTCGGCTCGAGACCAACAAACTCGGAAATAAAATCCACATATTTTTGCGCGTTCTTAACGAAGGGCTCGTATTTGATCAATAGGCTCCTCTCGTCGGTATCAAAGTGCTGATCAAAAAATAACTGGTTGCGATAGTACCAAAACAGCGCCTGCGCGGAAAAATCGTCCAAATCATCAGAATAATGCTGACGGACAATCGATAAGGTCTCGCTCGTCATCCCTAAGCCACGCCAGAAACCACGACGCGGATCTTTGACTATTTCATCGATATAGTTTCGCTTACTCTTGAACCTTTGCATGTTTGAATTGACCACATCGCGATAGTCCCGATACATCCAAATTACTTTGGAACCTTCAAAAAAATCGAGCATCCAGTAGAGATCATGCGCCTCCTGAAGAGCTTTGATCAAAACAAATGATGGTATGACACCGTCGATAAGCTGGCGAATATATTCGATCGCACGCATTTCAAAATCATCATAAGCGCGCTTATCACTTTCCTTAAAAACATAGGAATCCGGGTGCCTTTCGATTACATCCATAATCATGTTTGTCCCTGACCTATGAACGCCGGCGACGAAACAAACCCTTTTTACCGAATCGAACGAATTTCGCCTGAATACGGCTTGGTTGAAATCTTTGGCGATCAAATGGGGCCAAGCCCTGTATTGCCAGAATGGACGCAATACCCACTACCCTTCTAATGACTTAAGATAATCACGATCAGGCCGCTGCCCTGCAACAGATTCCCGATAAATAGTGCGATCAATCAAGAATGCAGGCATAAGCCGGAAAATAGCGGGATGGTGCTCCGGATGCCAGCCAAAGCCCGAAACTGACTTAGCTGATTGATATGGATCAGCGCCTACCGCTGGTCCGGCACTTATGAATGCGATAGGAGCCAAATACCGTGATGGAAAAGAAAACGCAGATCAATGTTTGGTACATCATCGCTGCCGTATGGGCAGTGGTGCTGCTGCAACAGTGGTGGACGGCGCAGCAGGCTGTGCGGACCATACCTTACAGTGAATTTCAAACGCTTTTGCGCGAAAACAAGATTGCAAGAATCGCGATCGCCGAAAACTATATTCGCGGCACGCTCCGCGAACCGCGAGCGGATGGGCAAACGCAAATCCACACGCTTCGTGTCGAACCTGACCTCGCGGAAGATCTTGCAAAATATGGTATCGAGTTCACTGGCATCGTCGAAAGCAAGTTCCTCGCCAACCTGTTGTCGTGGGTCGTGCCGATTATCATTTTTTTCGGTATTTGGATGTTCGTTATCAGACGCTTTGCAAACCAGTCGGGCATGGGCGGCTTCATGTCGGTCGGTAAGAGCAAGGCCAAGGTCTATATGGAGAAGGACACGCAGGTCACCTTCGATGATGTTGCCGGCGTCGACGAGGCAAAGGAAGAGCTGAACGAGATCGTTCAGTTCCTCAAGGATGCAGGGACCTACGGTCGGCTCGGCGCTCGGATTCCAAAAGGGGTGCTCTTGGTCGGGCCGCCGGGCACGGGGAAAACGCTCCTGGCGCGCGCGGTTGCAGGTGAGGCCGGCGTTCCGTTCTTTTCGATCAACGGATCCGAATTCGTCGAGATGTTCGTCGGCGTCGGCGCAGCCCGAGTCAGGGATCTATTCGAGCAAGCCCGGAAAACAGCGCCCTGCATCATCTTCATTGACGAGCTCGACGCCCTCGGCCGCGCACGCGGTGCTACACCCATGGGCGGCGGCAATGACGAAAAGGAACAGACCCTCAACCAGTTGCTCAGCGAAATGGACGGCTTCGACAGTAGCGTAGGCGTGGTTCTGCTAAGCGCAACCAATCGTCCGGAAATTCTCGACCCGGCCTTGCTGCGCGCGGGCCGTTTCGACAGGCAGGTGCTGGTCGACCGGCCGGATAAATTGGGGCGCGAGGCAATCCTGAATGTCCACTTGAAAAAAATCCTTCTCGCAGATGGAGTCTCTGTCACGGAAATTGCCGCACTGACGCCCGGCTTTTCCGGTGCCGACTTGGCAAATCTCGTCAACGAAGCGGCAATCATGGCGACGCGACGCTGCGGCGAAGCCGTAACCA
>JAJFJB010000004.1 GCA_021774435.1 Alphaproteobacteria bacterium | reverse complement strand
GAGCGCGACCAGAACGACCAACATCGCGATAACGTTGATAAATAGGGTCACGCCGTCAAGCGTCCCTCTGGTTATCGCTTCCATTGCGCTGCCGGGCCGTTCTTCGTCTGCGAGGGTCCCCGGCGTTGGTGTTTGTGTCTCAGGCATCATCAAGCGCGCCACCATCACGGCGGCGGGGGCGCTTATAATCGAGGCGGCCAAGAGGTGCCCTAACGCACCGGGGATGACTTTTGTGAGAACCGAGGCGTATAGCACCATGACGGTACCTGCAATTGTCGCCATGCCACAGGTCATGATTGTAAATAATTCGCTGCGGCTGAGCCGCGCCATGTAGGGGCGCACCAATAGAGGCGCCTCGACCATGCCAACGAAGACGTTTGCCGCGACCCCAACGCCCAAAGCGCCCCCGATGCCGAGTGTTTTTTGAAGCATCCAGGAAAATACGCGGACAACAATGGGCAGGACTCGCCAATAGAAGAGCAAGGCCGACAATGCACTCATGATTAAAATCAGGGGCAAGGCCTGAAAGGCGAATATAAAGCTCGTGCCTGGCCTGGTTTCCTCGAAAGGCAGGGGGCCGCCGCCGAGATAGCCAAAAACGAAAGACGTTCCGGCGTTCGTTGCAGACTGGATCGCCACGACGATGTCGTTCAGCCACAAAAATACCTGACGTGAGGCCGGTATCTTGAGAATGACGATTGCGATCAACAGCTGTACTACTAGTCCAGCGAATGCGGTTTTGAATTGAGCGCCGTTCGATCGGCTCCCGTCGCGGGGTGCCAAGGCAGCGGCGAAACCGGTAAGGATTACGAGACCAAGCAGACTTTGCAGGTTCTGAGAAAATTGCATTGCGAGGGTCCTTCGGACGCGTTAGTTGCCAGCACAATTACCTGCTCGGCATTGGGCTTGCAAAGCTGCTAATCTAAGAAGTAAACAGCAGGGGCGAGGAGAGTTGACGATGGTAGGTAGTCCGGACCGGGGCGAGGTGATTGAGTTGCTTGAAAAGCTTGGCGGCTCTGAAGACGTCGGTGTCCTGGAAGCAGCGCGTGAGCTGAACGCAAAAATTTCGGGATCTGGTTTGAGCTGGGACGATCTTCTCGTTCCGAAGGAAGATGAAACAGCCGTTGAAACCTCATATGACGAAGACGATTCGCTAGAGGATGAGGACGATGCGGAGGCGTCGGATGTGGCTGTTGAAATTGTAGCGACTGGAGAAGCTGCTGAAGATATCAAGTTGATAGAGCAATTGCTCGCGCGCAAAGAGATTTCCGGCCCGCTGCGTGAGGAACTTGACGGTTACAAGGAAGATATAGCCGAAGGCGATTTCACGACCGCGGATAGGCAGTATCTTCAAGCATTGCAAAATCGGCTTTCTGGGGGATCGAAAGCCAAATCGAAAAACTAACCCGATGCATTGATATTCCCAGAGAGTGCTGCGTTTCAGTTGGCGATATTTGTTCCGGTGAGGTCCAAGACTGAGTCGAGGATAACCGCCTCGATGATCGCGAGGCCTTCAATTGGGGATGGTACAATGCGTTCGAAAGGCCAATTGGTAGGTTCGCCCCGACACTTCGATATGCCTTCGCGGGTGTGTTGCGGGGTTCACATGTCGGCGCCTATTCCCCAAAATTGTCGGCGGCTCCCGTGAAAGGGGAGTTTGCGCCGACAATATTGCCGATAGCTTTGAAACGAAACCGCACACATTCTGCGAATTAGTGTTGCGACGGTATGGTACTCCGGCTGCTGGCGAGCTTAAGCCTCAGCGGGCGGCATGACCTCCGGTGGTGGCATTTCGTCGAAGGTCGCTAGATCTGTATCTAGTTTATCCCACGAAGCCGCTCGTTTGGCATACACGTTTACTTGCGGTTTAAAGACCTCCAAATCGTCGAGGCTTGAGGCTCTGGGAAATACCATTCCTGGCATGCCGGAATTGGTCGAATAGACAGCGCTGCCGCATGTCGGACAGAAGCCACGGCTTACGGTATTTCCGCTGTCCGTCGGTGCGTCATAAAAACGGACTTCACCCGTTACCTCGAACCCGGTTTCCGATAACCCGATATGTGACCCGTGCCCCGTGCCGCTCGTCTTCCGGCAATCGGTGCAATAACAATGTCCGGCAATCGCTGGCTCTTCATTGCCTTGATAGCGGACAGCGCCACAAAGGCACCCTCCTGAAAATAAGATACCCATCACTCTTCCTTTGGTTGCTTGTTTTTTGCAAGTTAAAATTAACAAGTAGACTTTTATTTTGCAAGTAACTATTGGGCGTGCTGATTTCTCCCATTCCCGATGCTACGGTTGCGATAGGTTTGAGTGAATGTTCTCTGGAGGAAATAAAATGAGTGATGGCTGGGTCGACCGACAAATGCCGGAGGGGGATGAAATGTTCCTCGATCATGTTGGTTACTTTGCCATGGATCTGGAACATGCCAGCGATCGTTTGGCCCGGCTGGGATTTCAGGTTTCTGCAGTCAATACGCAGTATAACGCAAATAGCGAGGGAACCTTGGTTCCATCGGGAACCTCGAACCGTTTGGTGAAACTGCGCAGAGGTTTCATCGAGGTTTTGGCGGCTACGAGTGAAACGCCACTGGCCGAGCAACTGCGGCTCGGCTTGGAGCGCTATGCCGGCTTTCATGTCGTGGCTCTAACGCACCCCAATATGGAGCGTCAGCGGGAGCGTCTCGTCGAGTCTGGATTTGCGATGCAACGGCTTGTGAACCTTCGCCGACAAATTTCGGCAGCGGATGGGGAGCGGCAGATGGCGTATACGATATTGCGAACCGAACCTGGCGTTATGGCGGAAGGCAGGGTCCAGCTGCTCACCACACACACACCGGACCTATTTTGGACACCCGGCGTATCGGAGCATGCCAATCAAGCAGACGCGCTGACCGACTTAATTCTCTGTGTGAATGACCCTGCAGAAGCTGCCACCCGATTTTCCAAGTTCACCGCGCGGTCTCTGACTTGTACGGGTGGTTTGAGAGCAGTCTTGCTTGATCGCGGTCGTCTGCTTTTCGCGGACGCTAAAAGTCTTGCCACAATGCTGTCTGATTTTTCGGCGCCTCATATGCCGTTTATTGCCGGACAGGGCATACGATCCAACAATGTCATGATGACGAAGCGCGTACTTGTTGATGCCGGTGTGGTTCCCGCTTACGCCGATGAGACATTAATCTGCGTGAGCCCGGCTGACGCGCTGGGTGGATATTTATTGTTTCACGCTGCTTCTGTCACGGAACCTTGGAGGGCGCTTCAGTCTCGGATTTGAGGGTCACCTCTTGCGATACTTTTTCGGTACATAGAAAAGATGGTCGTACTTCTCTCGGGCGAGGTGACAGCCGATGCAGAACTCGACCCTTGCTGCGTTTGCACCCTTTGTTGCGCCAAAAACGCTGCCGTCGGGCATGACCATGGTATAGCGCCAATCACCGCTGACGTAGTTGAAGCCTTGCGTCATTTTTTCCATTAGGAACAAGGGGCCAGGCATAACCGAGCCGTCTTTTGCGGCAACAAAGCTGTCTTTCGCGATAATCGTGCCGACAGGAAGCGTGCCGCTTTCTTCCGCCATGGCGTAGGCGGCACCCTTACTGTTCACATAATTATTGACGAAGCGCCGACCGTGAGTGGCGGAGCGATAGGGCGCTGTATTGATGCGCGGCCATTTTTGATAGTTTTGTGCCGTTTTACCACCAGACGCGGCATAGCCAGCACGTAGTGCGTTACGAATTTTCTGGTAGTTTTTCTGTCGTTCGTCAGGGGTCATTTCCGAAATATCACGGACCCGGAAATGCCGACGCGGCTGATTGGGGTCACCGCTGAATTCAGATGTCATCGGCCCTGACCTGTCTTTTTTACTTTCCGCCTGCGCGTCTGGCCAAATAACGAGCACTGCGAGAAATAGTCCCGTAAGTGCGATGGTAATAACGTAGTGTTTGATTGATACCATGTGCGTGAGTACTTACCGTTCCTTAGTTACAAAAGAATCTTGGCAAATTAATTTGACGTATTTGACGCTCACTTACATCTCAAAGGATCACAAGATTAAGTAAACACGTGTGACAAACTGCAGCTTTCTTCCGCGCGAAATTCGCTCATTTCCCGGTAGAAATTGGGGTTCAGGGCTCTCGCTTTTGTGATCGACGCGTTATGAAGGTGCGCCCTTGTTAGTAAAGGTTGCTAGGGCCGAGACAAAAAACCTAATTTGGTGTAAAGCGAATCGCCATTGACGCGTTCGGCCAATACCATTCTAAAGGGTGGAATAATCACGCTTTAAGTGTGATTGGCCGTGCGGAGCGGTTCCTAATTTGTGAAGGCCTGGACCAGGATGTCATGAGCCGACGAGACGACAAAAATACACAGGAGCGGACTGCCGAAGAAATTAACTTCGAAAAGGACTCTCTGCATCTTCTGCCGTTGGAAATAATTCCACTTAATTCGGCGGCGCTTTCCCGGGCGCGGCTGGTAAAGAATGTCCGCATGGAGGGAATGGTTGAAGTTTTTCGTGGTGCGGGGACCGGAAGTGGCCAAGTCGATCCGGCAACATTGGAGCAAGTGTTCGATGTCACTAAAGGGGACGGTGTTGACGATGGTGAGAAGATCCGCGCCTTAGCCGCCCTTAACAGCTTTGACGTTTACAGTTTACGCATACAATTAAGGGCGCTCGGTATTCATGTGGATGAGGTCGAAAGTCTGCGCCTTTCAAAAGAGAAACGGTCACAGCTGACGCGATATATGGTTGGTTTCACCCGACCGCTCATTCGCCAGATTTATGGAGATCAGCAAGACGAAATCGAGGAC
>JAJFJB010000300.1 GCA_021774435.1 Alphaproteobacteria bacterium | reverse complement strand
CGACGACTCGGTTTGGCTGGAACCGACACCGGGGCATACGCCGGATCACTTCGCCATTCGCTTATCCTCGGCCGGCAAGGAAGCCGTCGTGAGCGGTGATCTGATGCATAGCCCGATCCAAACCCATTATCCCGAATGGGCCGCGCGGCCGGATTATGATGTCGAAATGGCGCGGACCACACGGCGTGCGTTTTTGGAGCGCTATTGCGAGAGCGGCGTACTGGTCTGTACGGCGCATTTCCCACTCCCGTCGGCGGGTTGGATCATGCCGGACGGTAACGCGTTCCGCTTCGAATACGAAGAAGCGGACTGGTAGAGTTAAAATCGTCGACAGGGAGATGTTAAATTATGTCTAACTTGACCGAGTACGAACGACGGCGCGATCTTCTGCGGGAAAAGTATGTTTGCGAAGATGGGGAGGCCGCTGTATCGACCGGGGGTGTCGATCATCTGGCGTTGATTTGTTCCGATATGGAAGCGACGGTTCGATTTTATACCGAGGTGCTGAATATGCGCCTGGCAAAAGTCATCACGAACCGAGACGATCCGACATCGACTCATGTGTTTCTCGACATGGGAGGCGGCAACATGCTGGCGTTCTTCGATTTTCCAGAACATGGGCCGGCACCGACCGTTCGGGGTGTGGGATCAATGCATCATGTTGCGTTGAAGGCGGACAAGGCGAAATACCGCGCCATCGTTCAAACGCTAAAATCCCGCGAAATTTCTCATTCGATCCATGGTACTGAAGAGGAAGGTGCCGTGTACCTCCGTGATCCCGATAACATTATGGTCGAAATCACAACAGGCTATTAGATCGGGTCGTGGTTTGTTGGAATCGCCCAAGGCGATCCAACAACCGCGTGAATCCGATCTATCATATTGAAAATAGAGCACCTTCACAGGTTCGGTTGGAACCGGAACCGGTTCCAACCGAACCTGATTTGCTCTAGTCCGGAAGCGCTGCGACGATCGTGATCTCAACGAGGGTGTTGCCGGCGAGGCCAGTACAAATGCAGGCACGCTGCGGCCAGTTGTCAGCAGGACCAATCCACTCGCACCAGACTGCATCCATTTCATCTTTTTTCGCAATATCGACCACATAGACTGTTGCGGAAAGAATCCGTGTCTTGTCGGTACCCGCGTCGGCCAAATTTTGGTCTAGCGCCGCGAGCGTCTGCGCGGTTTGGCCCGCAAGACCCTGACTTGTATCGGGAGCTGTTGCGACCGTGAATACGCGACCTTCATGCACCACCGCACGGCTGCGTCCTTGCGCACCGCCTGCTAATCGTTTGATAGCCATTTCCCTGTCTCCTCAAGTTCGATTATCGGCGTAAGGTAACGAAGAACGACGGCTACGGCCAACCCCGCTATAGTTGCGCAATGCAGGACCCAAAATCGATTTTGATCACTGGCGCGTCGAGTGGTATCGGTGCTGCGCTGGCAGAGGAGTATGCTGCGCCCGGTATTCATCTCGCGCTTTGTGGGCGCAATGCGGTGCGCCTTGATCAAATTGTGTCGTTGTGCCGAACGCGTGGTGCTGCCGTAACTGGGACCGTTCTCGACGTCACTGACCAAGCTGCCATGCAGACTTGGCTTGAATCGGTGGATGCCGGTACCCCCTTGGATCTTGTGGTGGCAAACGCTGGTGTGTCCGGCGGTACGGCGGGCGGCGAGGAAAGATCAGACGACGCCCGGGTGATCTTCAGGACTAATATCGATGGTGTCCTCAATACGATACACCCGGCGGCGGAATTGATGCGTGTGCGCGGCGCCGGACAAATCGCTGTCCTGAGCTCGCTGGCGGGTTTCCGGGGGTTCCCGGGTGCGCCTGCCTATTCTGCAAGCAAGGCGGCGGTACGGGTTTACGGAGAGGCGCTCCGCGGTGCGCTCGCGCCCTGTGGAATCGGTGTATCGGTAATATGTCCTGGGTTTGTCCGCAGTCGGATTACAGATAAAAATAATTTTCCGATGCCATTGTTCATGGAAGCGGATCGCGCTGCGCGGATCATTCGTGCCGGATTGGCGCGAAACAAGCCGCGTATTGCATTTCCCTGGCCGATATATGCCGTCGCCTGGCTAATGGGCGCGCTATCACCCCGATTGATTGAACCGGTCATGAAACGGTTGCCAAAAAAGGGATAGTCGATTTTCTGTCTTAGTACATGCTCCCCGGTTCGTTAAATTAGCACAATAAAAACAATATATTAGAAGGAAATTCCGGCATTCGAAATGGAATTCAACGAAATTATACAACATTTTTCGATTTGTCCCCCATTTGGAGGACGTTCGAAATTCCCGCTTGCCATACCTTCTTGGTTATTGAAACGGCAACAACCGCGCCGGACACCTAGAGGGGAAGTTTCATGGAAGAGATGCTCATTTCGGTCTTCGCCGGTTTAATTCTTATTGCCGCCTGTTATTTCGGTCGACGGATCGAACAGGACAGTCTGGAGCCGCAGGAAATAGAATCCTGAGCGTACACGGTTTCGCGGTATTATATTGACCCAGTATGGGACAGGGGCCTCGCGTTATCGGGGCCCCTATTTTATTCTATTCAAGCGTCGAATTGGATGACGCTCCGGGCCACTTCGCCTGATTTCAAGGCTTCAAATCCTTCATTGATCTGTTCCAGCCTTATATGACGGGATAGCAGCTCGTCGAGCTTGAGTTTGCCCGCCAAATAAAAATCGATGTAATTTGGCATATCGACGCGGAAGCGGTTGGACCCCATGGCACAGCCAATAAGTTTCTTTTCCTGCAGGAAATCGGCGCCATGGATCTCGATTTTCGTGCCATAGGGAATCATGCCGATCATCGTTGCCGTGCCGCCGGGACGAAGCATTTCGAAGGCCTGCTCCGCGGTTTTTTTAAGGCCGATCGCTTCGAAAGAATAGTGGATACCGCCGTCAAACATTTCCTTGACCTGTTCGACCGGGTCGCCTGCGGACGCATCAATGACGTCCGTCGCACCAAATTCTTTCGCCAGATTGAGCTTGGACCCGATAACGTCGATGGCAACGATTCGCCCTGCTCCTGCGATCGCCGCACCGTTAATACAGGAAAGGCCTACGCCCCCGCAGCCGATCACCGCGACAGTGGAACCGACTTCTACTTTGGCGGTGTTGTGAACGGCGCCGACACCGGTGGTGACCCCGCAGCCAATCAACGCTGCCTTGTCGAGCGGCATATCCCTGCGGACCTTAACCAATGCGTGTTCGTGCACGAGCATCATTTCAGCGAAAGACGAAAGATTGGCGAATTGTGAAATCGGCAGGTCTGGCTGACTGAGCCGACTGGGCTGATCACGCCGTCTTCTAGTTTCTTTGCCGTCGCAAATTGACATATGCCCGGTCAGACAGGCTTCGCAGTGGCCACAGAAGGCGGAAAGGCAGGTTATCACGTGATCGCCAGGCGCGACGTAGGTGACATCTGATCCGACGGCCTCCACGATACCGGCGGACTCATGGCCAAGCACCACCGGCAGACGGTACTGGTAAAGACCTTCTATGAAGTGCAGATCGCTGTGGCAAATTCCAGCCGCTGCCGTACGGACAAGGACCTCGCGCGGTCCCGGTTTATCGATTTGAACGTCTTCGATAGCCAGCGGTTGACCGACTTCGTGCAATACGGCGGCCTTCATTGAATTTCTCCTTTTGTACGTAACCGAGCCTGAAGTTGGATTGTGTCGGAGCTGATCTTCAGGGTCAAATGGCAGCCAAGGAAATCAGCGATTGGTAAATTTGGCCTAGGTTCATGGATCCCTAAGATGGCGATTGAGTCCGTCGGGCACAGATTTGCTGCAAGTTTTCAAGAAACATTGCATTTTATTTAATTGCTCCGAAATTCTCCCTCAATTGAGGGATGCCTCGAACTGCCGATCGTGAATAATTGAGCTTAATGCTTGAATTTTTAGGAGCGGCGCAAAGGTGTTTGAAGCTCTCTTCGTCGAAGGGGAAAATTTTTCACTTTTTTTCATTAATTTAACGGAGTTGCGGTAGGAAAATTTGATGGAACCTCACGAATCAAAGAGACATTCCCCTGGGGATCGGGGAATCGCGGAGCGGCTCGTACAATTGCGCCAGTCTTACGCCGAGTCTCTTCCTGCGAAAATCGATGAAATTGAGGCGATCGTCGTTCCGTTCCGTTCCAATCCTTCTATCGATTGCGCCGAACCGTCCTTAAGCGAATTGCGGAGCTGCGCGCATAAGCTGGCCGGCGCCGGAGCCACGTTCGGATTTCCTGTGTTGGGGGAAACCGCCCGGGAAATTGAACTCATAGCAGATGACGTCCTGACCTCCGGAGAGGCCCTATCTGGCGAGACTGTCGCGCAAATTTCACAATTGGTCTCGACATTGCGTTCAAACGCAGAGAGCAGTCCCGAAGCACCAATAAACCTAATGAACCAGATGTCGAGCACGAAGCCATCACGCCGACGCCTTTTGCTGGCAGGCGAAGCACGGCCCGTCGTACTGGTCGAAGATGACGAATTACTGGCCGAACAGCTCCGGACTGAGCTTGAAAATTTTGGTTTCAGCGTTACCACGCTTTCCGACCCGTCATTCTTGCAAGCAAAACTCGATGAGTCGGAATTTGCGGCGGTTATCATCGATGTCGTTTTTGAAGGTGACGATCAAGTCGCGACCAATACAGTTCAAAGCTTGCGGTCCGAAGGATTGCTCCCGCAGCCCGTAATATTCCTTTCAGGCCGTATTGATGCAAAAGCACGTCTCGCCGCAGTTCGGGCGGGCTGCGATGCCTATTTGACTAAGCCTGTCAGTGTCACGGCGCTTGTCGATACACTGGATCGTTTCACGAGCGAAGACGATGCCGAACCCCCTAGAGTGCTGATCATCGACGATGATCGCAGCATGGCTTGCTATCATCAGACAATTCTCAGGGGCGCGGGGATGATCACGGAAATCGTGACGGATCCCTTGGCCGCTCTTGAGGCGATTAATTCGTTTTCGCCGGAACTTATTCTCCTCGATCTTTATATGCATGCCTGTAATGGCAGCGAACTTGCTATGGTTATCCGGCAAAACCAAGCGAACGCGGGTCTTCCGATCGTATTCCTGTCAAATGAGCGGGAACTCGACAGCCA
>JAJFJB010000299.1 GCA_021774435.1 Alphaproteobacteria bacterium | reverse complement strand
TCGGGCAAAATAACAATCGACAACCAGGATATTTATGCACGCGATGTCGATGTTGTGCACCTCAGAGCCCGTGTCGGGATGGTATTTCAGAAACCCAACCCTTTTCCCAAGTCCATTTATGACAATGTTGCGTATGGTCCGCGTATTCATGGGTTGGCTGCCGACAAGACCGAAATGGACGAAATGGTCGAAACCAGTTTGCGGCGCGCTGGATTATGGGAGGAAGTGAAGGACCGGGTTCATCAACCGGGCACTGGCTTGTCCGGTGGACAGCAGCAGCGTCTTTGTATCGCGCGGGCGATCGCCGTTCAGCCCGAAGTCATACTGATGGATGAACCGTGCTCTGCCCTTGATCCGATTGCGACCGCGCGGATCGAGGAACTGATCGACGAGCTGCGAGAAAACTTTACCATCGTCATCGTTACGCATTCCATGCAGCAAGCAGCCCGGGTGTCACAGAAAACCGCTTTTTTCCACTTGGGAAACCTGGTTGAAGAAGGTGATACGGACCAGATTTTTACAAACCCGAACGATGACCGTACGCAAGCATACATTACAGGACGGATAGGCTGATGAACGATCAACTGCAAGCCGACGGCAAGCATATTGTTACGTCCTTCGACGATGAATTGAATTGGCTTGATAATGCTATTGCCGAGATGGGCGGTCTGGCGGAAACGCAACTTGCCGCCGCCATTGATGCATTGGTCCGGCGGGACGCCGAAAAGGCGGCGGAAATTGTCGAGTGGGATGCCCGCATCGATGCGCTGGAGGACGAGATCAACAGCTTTACCGTTCGTATGCTGGCCTTGCGACAGCCACAGGCGTCAGATTTACGGGTCGTGGTTGCCGGGTTGAAGACGGCGGGCGAGCTGGAACGCATCGGGGATTATGCAAAGAACGTCGCAAAACGTGCCATCACGCTGACGAAGACGTCTTCGGTTGGCGGCGCGACCGGCAGCATTGCTCGGATGGGTGGTCTGGTTCAAAGCATGATCAAGAACGTTCTCGATGCCTATATAGCCCGTGACTGGGAGCGCGCTGAGGATGTCCGTCTTCGGGACGAAGAGGTCGATCAAATCCACACCAGTCTGTTTCGGGAACTCTTAACCTATATGATGGAGGATCCCAGGAATATTACGGCGTGCACTCACTTGCTGTTTATCGCCAAGAATGTCGAGCGTATGGGCGACCACGCGACGAATATTGCGGAGCATATCCATTTCATAGTTCGGGGTGAGGAGCCTGGAACCGCACGAATCAACGAAGACCGGTCGAGCTATACAGTGGTCGAGCCAAAATGACTGTAGGCGTGAATGAAGCTTTGAAACCGCTTGTCCTTATCGTCGAGGATGAGCCGCCGCAGGCGGAGCTGTTGCGGTACAACTTGGAGCGCGATGGCTTCCGAACCGCCCTTGCAGGCGACGGCGAAGAAGCGTTGCTCTTGGCGGATGAAGAAGCCCCGGACCTGGTAATACTGGACTGGATGCTGCCGTTGCTTTCGGGAATTGAAGTCTGCAGGCGTTTGCGGCGAAAAAGTTCCAGCGCCAAGTTGCCGATCATCATGCTGACGGCGCGCGGCGTGGAGTCGGACCGAATCCGGGGTTTGGATAGTGGCGCCGACGACTATCTGGTCAAGCCCTTCTCGCCGAAAGAACTGCTGGCCCGTGTTCGGGCGGTCCTGCGCCGAAGCGATGCGGCGAACAGCGACGACACCATCGAATATGGCGGGGTCTCAATCGATATCGGTACCCACAAGGTAATCCGAGACAGTGAGAACGTTCATCTTGGCCCGACCGAATTTCGTCTGCTTCGTGTGTTGCTTGAGCGGCCTGGTCATGTTTTCAGCCGCGAACAGCTCCTTGACCGGGCCTGGGGGAGGGATATCTACTTGGAAACCCGCACGGTCGACGTTCATATCCGCCGCTTGCGGCAATCGCTCAATAAGCATGGTGCGCCGGATCTAATTCGGACGGTACGCGGATTTGGATACGCCATAGACACCGACAAGGATTGACGCCGCGTCGCCCGGACTTAGAGTTAGACCTCATTAGGATTATTTTGGGGAACAATAATGGGCGTTGGTGTCGGCTTGGGAATTGCGGAACTCCCCTTTTCTTCCGCGAAGGCGTTTTGGCAGTGGGTTGAACTCTGCGAAGAAGGCGGCGTCGATTCAATCTGGCAAATCGACCGCATGGTATCGCGGGAGCCGTTCCTTGAGTGCATGAGTACGATGGCGGCGCTCGCGGGCGCGACCAAGAAACTCAAATTCGGCATGAATGTCGCGTCGGTCGGGTTACGGGACCCGCTGATGCTGGCAAAGGAATGCGCGACAATCGATTTTTTGAGCGACGGGCGCCTGCTTCCGGCGTTCGGTATCGGGAATGCGGCGGCGCCAGTTTGGAAGGCGACGGGACGGCCCACCAAAGCGCGGGGCAAGCGCACGAACGAAGCGATTGAACTCATCCAGCGTCTCTGGCGGGAGGATAGCGTTACGTTTGATGGCGAGTTTTACCAATATACGGACGCGTGCATCTCGCCGAAGCCGGTGCAGTCGAAAATTCCGTTCTGGCTTGGTGGGTCGAGCCCGGCGGCAATCCGGCGCACTGCACGCTATGGGACGGGCTGGCTTGCGGGGCTTGAGACGCCGCAAATTGTGGCGCCGGTGATCGAAGGGATAAAAGTGGCGGCGAAGGAGGCCGGCCGCCCTATAGACGCGGACCACTTCGGTGCCGCATTTCCGTTTCGGTTCGGCGACGGCAAGGACGATGCCACCCGTCGACAGGTAGTAGCGTTTGAGAAGCGAACCAAGCGTGATGCACGCGACTACTTTGCCATCGGTGGGACCGAAGAGGTCATCGAGAAACTGCGCAGCTTTGTTGCCGCCGGCGCCTTCAAGTTCGTGCTGCGGCCCATCGGGAACAGCAACGAGGAAATGATGGCACACACACGATTGCTAATCGACGAGGTGCTGCCGGCAGTTTACGCGGACGGCTTCGAAGCCTTGGCGCAGTCATAAACGATTTCTCCGCCGACAAGAACAAGGTCGGCGACAATCTCCGGAATTTTCGCTTCTTCGATGGTCAGCGGGTCGTCTGACAGGACAGCAATGTCCGCAAGTTTTCCGAGCTCGAGCGTTCCTTTGACGTCCTCTTCGAAAGTGAGGTAAGCGCCTTCGCGGCAGGCGCACGCGAGAGCTTCCTCGCGGCTTACGCATTGTTCCGGAGCAACCACCGCGCCTGTTTCTTCGGCAATACGCGATGTGGCATGCCAGATGGGGTGAAACATGGACGGTGGTACATTGTCCGTGGCCAGCGAAACATGAACACCAGCGTCGAGCAAAGACCGTAGCGGGGCAATATGCCCGGCGTCGTCGCCCAATTCCCGCGCCAGCATAGCCCCGTCCTGATAGACGTAGCGCCCTGTATAAACGGTGAGTACGAGCCCCAGGTTGCGGATACGAGAAATTTCATCGGCGGATAGAACACCGACATGTTCGATGACCCAGCGCTTGTCGACAATGGGCACGGTGCGGTCCACTTTCTCGTAGAGGTCCAGAATGTTCGGCGTGAAACTGCCAACACGGATATCATGCCGGGCGGCGTCGATCATCATATCGACCATGACCTCTTCTGGCAGGCAGGCGTCGTAATTGAAGCCGGCCCAGCCGGAATAGGGCGATGTTTCCGCGCGCAGCAGGTTCTCTTCCGAATAGTCCGATTCAGTGTATAGACCGCCGACGCGCAGATATTCGTCACCCAAACCGCGGCCCGATAGCCAGGCACCCCAAGAGTCGAGGAGGCCGCCGACGAAATCGCTGTCTGGCGCCGGCCAGGACGGGCTGAACATCAGATGCGATCGAACACTGGTCGGGCCTTCGTCGCGTAAGGCCTGATACGCGGCGAGCACTTCCGCCGCGATGCCATGGCCTTCGAACACACTGGTCGTGCCCACCGCGTTATAGATGCGCATGGAGTCTCGCAGTCCGGCGATCCGGTCTTCGAGTGTAAAGCGCGGGATGATGGACATCAGCGTGTGTTCGACGATGGGTTTGTAGTTGAATTCATGAAACACGCCGGTGGGCTCGCCGGTCGCATGATCCTTGTCGATCTGAATCGTCGCGGCAGGTGGAATTGTATCGCGGGTTACGCCGGCAAGACGCAATGCTTCGGTATTGGCGATGGACACAAGGGGTAATGTATTTCGCCAATGCCCCCAGATGGCGCGGATATAGACGGGGTTGTTTGGCGCTGCTTCATCGAGCTCCTGGCGCGTGGGGACGCGGCCTTCGCGTAAGAGACCCGGAACGCCGGAATAGTAGGGCGGATCGCCGATTGGCATGGTGACGATCCACTCGCCGGGCTTGGCATTCCGGGCCTCCGCCGCAACCCGTTCGAGAATGTCGTCGATTGACCGGGCGCCGGCGAGGGACGGAAGCCGTAGTTTCAGGCCTTCGCGGTCCATATGCGCATGTCCGTCGACCAGTCCCGGTATCGCGGTTCGTCCCGCTAAATCGACCCGCGCCGCGTCGGGGCCTGCAGCTTGTGCCATCGCACCATTGTCGCCTATGGCGACGATGCGCCCACCGGACACGACGATGGCTTCCGCGATGGTCGATTGAGGGTCGAGCGTGACGACCTTGCCGCCGCTCAGAATTGTCGTGTTGGATTTGTCAGGCATGCTGTCCCTCAGCGGTTTGTTCTGGCGGCCATCAGGCGGTGGTCGATCGATTATTGTCAATGGTGCGGATCAGGTCGTGCTCCGATCGCCCGAGAGATCTTTCGGCCGCAAGATAATCATGGCGAGCAGTCCGAGTCCCATCACCACGGCAATGTGCGCGAACGCAATGCCCCAGGCAAAGGCGCTTTCGCCGCCGGCGAGATCGAGAATAAAGCCCATGAGTAACGGGCCGACAAACCCGCCGCTATAGCCCAGTGTGGAGTGCACTGCCATCGTCGCGCCGCGCTGACCAGGCAGGGCGCTGCCAACAGTGCCGGCGGTCAGCGAGGAAGAGTCTGCCCAGATTAGGATGCCGTATATGATACAGAGCCCTGCCGCGAGCTCGTAGGAGATCGCTGAGGTGAATCCGATCACGGCAGCAACCGCCATCGAGGCGAGCATGACGCAAATGATATAACGGCGCCGGCCTATCTTGCGGGCGATTTCATTGCCGGAAACACTTGCCCAAACGCCAGCAAGGCTTAGCACCGTGGCGATTGCTGCGGGTGCCAGCAAAGATGTTTCGCCACCGGATTGGGCCAGGGCGAAGGTTAAAAAGGTTACGACCCAGGCGCGGAGGGCGTTCATTTCCCAGGTGTGGAAACAATAGCCAAGGGAATAGGCAAGAGCGGAGCGGTTCTTGAGCACGGGACGGAAGTCGAGAAGGGCGGCTTGCTTGTCGCTCGGTGGCTGAGGCCTACGGCTAGGCAGCATTGTTGCCATCAGCAGAAAAGATAGAATCGCGCACATGCCGCCGAATGCCAATCCCCAGCGCCACTCGAACCAACTGGCGATCGTGCTTGCGACGATGAAAGAAGCCGCGCCGCTGACGCCGACACTGGCCGCGTGCAAAGCGACACCACGAGATTGCTGTGGGCCTTCGACAAAGTCGCTCAGCGCCTTCAGTCCCGGCATGTAGGTGCCGGCCCAGCCAATCCCTGCCAGCAGGCGGAAAGCGACGGCGGACCAGAACCCGTCCGCGAGGGTCGCATACCCAAGGGCAGCGAGTGCTGTCACCGCGACAGCGCCAAGATAAATTCGTTTTGGATCGATTCGATCTGTCAGCGACACCAGGACGGGAACAGTCAAGGTATAGCTGGCGTAGAATGCGCCGATGATCCAGCCGGCTTCGGTCCCGCTAAGAGTCCAGGTATCGATGAATGTCGGCAGCAAAGCGGGAACCGCGAAGGCGCCAATTTGCGCCAACACCTGCGAGACGCAAACGATGGTGATGATGCGGCGCGCGGAATAGGTCTTTTGTTCAGGCATGGCGCTCGGGCTCAATGGCCGGTTAGGCCGAGCGCCTCGCCAATTTTGTCGACTGCCTTCAATCCACTTCCGGTCAAGATGACCGCAACGGATTCGTGTGGTTTTATCGTGCCATTATCAAGCAGGCGCGTCAGTCCGGCCCCGGCAGTCCCCGTCGTGGGTTCGACGAAAAGTCCGAGACCTGCCAGTTGGCCCAACGCGGCAATGATTTCGTCTTCGGATACTACAATCGTCGCGCCGTTGGTTTCGCGGACCGCCGCCAGAACTTCGCGGAGCCGGACCGGGTTTGCGGAGGCGATACCATCCGCGACGGTCGGCTGCGGTGATATTTCCACGGGGTCGACGCCGCCGGTTTCGAAGGCGGCGTGATAGGGCGCACAATTCGCGGCTTGAACGGCGTAGATACGGGGCATGGTTTCGATTTGGCCCGCTGCCAGCAGTTCCTGGAATCCGATATGGCACCCCATGACATTGCTGCCATATCCGAGAGGAACGACCATACAATCCGGCATCTTGAAACCGAACTGTTCCCAGAGTTCGAAGGCCAGGGTCTTCGTGCCTTCCAGAAAAAAGGGCTGGTAGTTGTGGCTCGCGTAGAAGGAGCTATTGGCCTCGGCCAGAGCTGCTTTCGCGACGTCGTCGCGGCTGCCTTTTATCGCCACGACTTCCGCGCCCATGGCCAACATTTGAATTTTTTTCGCTGCCGGTGCCGCGGCCGGCACCATAATTCTGCAATTGAGTCCCAGCGCCGCAGCGTAGGCTGCAACCGACGCGCCGGCGTTGCCGGAAGAATCTTCTAGGATCGACGTGACACCAACCTGTTTCAAATAGTTCAACATGACCGCCGTACCCCGATCTTTGAAGGATCCGGAGATCATCAGGTGGTCCGCCTTCATGTGCGCCTGGCAGCCGTTCCAGGTGACGGGGAAAATTGGTGTCCAGCCGGCACCGAGGGTGACTTCCGGTGGACCTGGCAACCGCACAGCAGCCCGGTAACGCCACAGGGAATGCTCGCTCTGGTCGATATCGTCTGGCGTCAATCCGGGGCCGAGGGTCAGGTTGACATAACCACCATCGTCCGGTGCATTCCAAAGCGGTTCTGTG
Organism: Alphaproteobacteria bacterium; assembly: GCA_021774435.1. GTDB lineage: Bacteria > Pseudomonadota > Alphaproteobacteria > UBA8366. The sequence goes on along the minus strand of JAJFJB010000299.1, from coordinate 19,013 downwards.
CTGGGCCAAGTCGCGCCGCTTCGTGGATTGATGTACATTGCCGTAGCTTCCAAAGTCATCGCATCAGCCCTTTGGACTCGATCCAATCCTGAACCAGTGCGGCGACCTCGTCCGAATTGTTGTCCATCATTGGGAAATGAGAATTTCCCGTGATCCCCAACGATGGCAAGTCAATCACATCCAAACTGCCACCGGCTGCACGGAGGGCCTCACCGTACGCGTCGATCCGCGCCTTGTAGCCGACCCATCGCGGTGAGGCGTCGACATAGTCGCCCCATAAAACCAAATGCGGGATGTTGCGGACCTTGGTCACATCGACTTGGTCCGGCGTTGGCGTGCCGGAAGGTTCGATCCCGATCACGGCGCGGACCTTTTCGGGATTGTTGAGCGCCGCAGTGAAGGCAAAGTTGCCCGATTGGCTGTGCGCCATGATGGCGGCGGGTTCCACACCAGCAACTAAAAGGTCATAGGCTGCTTGCGTTGCGATATCGTTGACCGTCCAGCGTGGCACCGTCTGGTGAACAAAGGAGTCGAATGACGCGACGGGAAAACGCTGCCCCTCGAAGGCGTGTCGAATTTTCGAATTTTCATTCCAGGATCCGTGAGGACCGACTCGGAAGCCCTCCCAGCATTCCTGCTTGGTGCGTGCGAACGGTTGGCCGCCATAAACATCCGGCAGGCAGGACCACGAGGCGCGACCGCGCTCAACCGCATCGGAAACATAGACGTCGTGCCCTGCCTTGAGGAAGGCCATCTGCCATCCCGGCCGGCCGTCAGGTGTATCTTCCCAAGTGACGCCAGTCATGCCGCCGCCATGCCACATCAGCAATGGATGCCGGGCGCGAGGCTTGGTGAGCCGCACGAACTGCACATACATCTGCTCGATTTCGTGTTCGCCGTTTTGGTCGACCGTCCGTACGGGGCCGCCGGGGGTTAATACAGCTTCACGTGGCGCAATTCCTGTTACGGTGAGTGTCCGGCCCGGGATGTGAAAACTGCCGATCCGATCGATTTTTAAAGTCATGATACCAAAAACTATAGAACCAATGGCGATGGTCGCTGTAACTCAATAACAGGTCGTAGCGATTGCCGCTATTGGCATCACTCGGTTTGCATTGAGTGCAATCTTCTAACTGCGCGCCGTCTTCATTTAGATGCGCAGCTAATACATTGTGCCGCATGAGGAAGGATTTCGAGGCGTTTTTCGCCGACTGGCTCGCCGCATGTCGCGCACTCGCCATAAGTGCCGGCCTCTATGCGCGACAGGGCCGCATTGATCTGTGATATCTCCAAGAGTGCCGAACTTTCGAGACCTTCCAAGACTTCATCCGCTTCCGCTTCCGTTGCCTGTTCCGCAAAATCAGGGTCCGCAGGTTCGCGAAGATCACCCTCTATCTCGTCGACCTTTGTGCTCAAAAACTGCAGCCGTTCTTCCAGCATCTGCTGAATGTCTTGGAGGTCCTTCATCGTCATGCACCTTCTGCGTCTTAATAATCACCTTGCCGCTGTCAGGCCTTGTTTGGCGGATCAAAGTGTATCAAAAAAATCCCGAAGGGTCCCCAGAATTATATTTTTTAGGGTACAGTTCTACCAACGGTGTTATGGAGCGTAGGCTCGATTTGGTTCAATCGCCGGGTTGAGTTTTGATTCGGACACCGGTATGCGAACGTCGTTGTCGTCAAAGACTAGGAATTTAAACAGCCGGATTTTGAGCGAGGGGAAACCGTCCCAAACAAGGCGAAAAGAGTAGCCCCCTTGCGAAATTCAGGCAGCGGAATTTCGTTTTTTGAGACGGTCCCCTAATGATGTGACCTAGTGCGTCATCAATACCGGCATCGCGCTTTCGTCGAGCATATAGCGCGTAGCGCCGCCGAAAACGAGCTCGCGGAACCGATTGTGGCTATAGGCTCCCATGACCAACAGGTCCGCCTTTTCATTGCGGATGCCCTCGAGAAGAACTTCGCCAACAGTCCGCGTGTCGAGCCCGATATTCCGCGTGTCCGCCGTGATGCCGTGCCAGGACAAATAGCGGGCCAATTCCTCTACGGGCGACGCGACTTTATCGTCTTCGGCTACGGTGATTGCAGTTACCGCCTCGGCCCGTTGCAGGAAGGGAAGGGCGGCCCCTACCGCGCGGGCTGCCTCGGCACTTCCATCCCATGCAATAGCGATACGGTTGCCGATTTCGTCTTGAGGGGTCGGGGGCGCTAATAGCAGCGGCCGGCCGCTGTGTAGAAGTGCCGTTTCGAATGCGACTTCATTCTCGACCGATTTCGAAATGTCACCTCTGGGGGCAATGATCAAATCTGCAAGCCGCCCAAAGGATGCTGCTGTCTGATCGGAAGCGCCGACGATTTCACGCCAGGAACAGCTCGGCCCTTCATTCTCCGCGCCACGGATTGTGATTGCATCGTTCATGGATTCAGCAAAAATCAGGCCGGCAGCATCACGCCAGTCATCGAACTCTTTGCGCGCTTTACGCGCCTGTTCCGTATTTTCGGTTTCGGCCTGTGCAATGAACTCTTCGACGAGCGCGCCCGAAATGCCTTCGCCCAGATAGGGAATGGCGTCGCGCGGATCCGCACGGAGCGAGACAACATCGATATGCGCGGCAAATCGTTGCGCGGTGCCTCGCGCTGCCGCAAGAACCGAACTATCTGATTTGCGTCCTGCTATCGGTGCAAAAATTACTCGTATTGTCATGTCGCTACCCGCCTCTCGCTCAAAAGTGGAACTACGTTAAGTGCAGTGAACTACGGATGGCGATTTTTTGCTATGACCTAAATCAAACCATAGGCTGCGACGTGTCCCGGCGTGTCAGTTCGCGGCCTTCGTTAGTTTAGCGCGCGCGGTTCGGACGGGCTCGCCATCGCGAATGCGGGAGAAGACAAGGTCCATGCCGTACCCGCTCAACGTTCTGGCATAGCTCTGCATGTTATAGGCACCGCTCTCATTGATGCTCATAATGAAGACAGTCATCGTATTGTCTTCGATCTTGGCCCAAATGTAGGGGTTGCCTGCCAGAGGATCGCCGGAAGGTGCCCCTCGAAAAACACTGGCTTTATCTGTTGTCGAAAATGTCGCGGTCTGTGTCTTGCGGCGGACGTTCGGCTTCGAGGGATCGCCACCGCCTCGGATAATGGTCGTCCAGGTTACGCTGAACCCGGAGCCGCTTGGCGCAATGATCACATCCAGATCGCGAACCGTTGTGCCGAAATAGATACTGTCCCTATCTTCCGCAAATCCGCTGCCTTGAAATGTGCCGAAGAAAGCAGCAGGCCTGAGATCTTGGGCCATCGCGATACCGGTGGCGGCAGTAACGAAGATTATGCCAACCGCGATTTGGGCAAGTTTGCGAAAGACCATCTTAGTCTGCCTCCGGATTGATGACTTAGGGCCACCGCGCTTCGGGCGGTAGTGACATGAGTATTGCGTCGGGATTTCCGCCCGTCATGATGCCAAATCGGGTTCCGCGATCATAGAGCAGATTGTACTCGACGTAGCGGCCACGGCGGAAAAGCTGATGCGCCCGCTCTTCGTCCGTCCAGGGCTCGTCCATGCGGTGACGCACTATCTTGGCGTATGTATTGAGGAAGGAGACTCCGACATCGCGAACAAATTCGAAATCCGTGCCCCAGTCGCCGTTATCGAGCCGGTCGAAGAATATTCCGCCGACGCCGCGTGGCTCATCGCGATGCTTGAGATAAAAATACTCGTCACACCATTTTTTGAATTTTGGATAGTAGTTGCTGTCATGCCGATCGCAGGCTCCACGCATGCCGGCGTGAAAGGCGTCCGTATCTTCATCGACCGGCGTCATAGGTGTGAGGTCGGCCCCACCGCCGAACCAACTTTTGTTCGTTACGATATGCCTAGTGTTCATATGCACTGCTGGCACGCGCGGCGAGCACATATGGGCAACCAGCGAAATGCCGGAAGCCCAAAATTTCCCATCGTCGCCAGCGCCGGGAATTTCCTTGCGAAACTCTTCGGAAAAGACGCCGGAAACCGTCGATATATTGACGCCGACTTTTTCGAAAACGCGGCCATGCATGACGGACATTTCACCACCGCCGCCATCGCTGTCGTCGTCAGTTGGGCGTTTCCATTGCGACCGCTTGAAGCGACCCGCTGTTGCGTCGCTGCCGTCGAAAGCATCTTCAATCGCTTCGAATTCGGCGCAAATGCGATTGCGCAATTCCTTGAACCAGGCGCGCGCCTTCTCTTGAGTATCCATAGCTACTACTTGTCCCGGAACATCGTTAAATTTTTGGAAACCCTTCTGTCTGGCGCAGAACTTCACCCAACACCATTGCCGCGGCCAACGCAACATTCAACGAGCGGGCGCCAGCCGCCATTGGAATGGTGACGCGCCCATCGGCCGAGTCGTGCACCTCTTGCGGTACGCCGGCGCTTTCGCGACCGAGCAGCAGCGTGTCGTCTCGGCGAAATTCAAAGCTGGTATAAGGGATGTCACTTTTTGTCGTCAGCAGTATGAGCCGTTGACTGTGGGCTGATTGGAAAGCATCCCAAGATATGTGCCGAACGATCGCGGCGCGATCGATGTAATCCATTCCGGCGCGGCGCATCCGTGTCTCCGACCAAACGAAGCCGCAGGGTTCGATAATCTCGACGTTTACGCCAAGGCAGGCAGCGAGACGGATAATTGTTCCCGTATTTTGCGGAATATCGGGTTGATAGAGAGCTAATTTCATGAAGTGGCAGTGCTGTTCCTGGAAATTCATGTTGCTGGCTTTGCAAGGCAGACGAATCGCATTATACGGTAGCGGGCTGGCGGGTCACGCCTGCGTGTTTGCGGCCGCCTGCTAATTCAGTACCTTTTCGCGACGAAATGTCGCGTTTAAGGTTAACGAGATGCAAACCTTTCATCGCGTAAGGTTTTTATTTCGTGAGTCTGTTGGGTTATGATGCGCGCGTTAACTTCGCTTCGGCGAAGGCCTGCGTGACTGAGGGGGTAAAGGATGGCAGATACTGCAGCGTCGCCTGATTCGGGTGACGAAGACGCTGGACGGCGTGATTTTCTAGTTCTCGCGGCTGCCGGAATGGGCGTCGTCGGTGCGGCAAGCTTCGCTTGGCCACTCATCGATTCGATGAACCCGTCCGCGGAAGTGCTCGCATTGTCCACCGTTGAGGTCAATTTAGACCCCATCGAAGAAGGTCAATCGATAACGATTGTCTGGCAGGGTAAGCCGGTTTTCGTTCGTCGCCGTACACAGGCGGAAATCGACGAAGCTGCGAAGGACGACAGTGCGGATTTGCGTGACCCTGAAAAAGACGGTGACCGTGTTCAGAAGCCGGACTGGCTGGTTATGATCGGTCTTTGCACGCACCTGGGCTGCATACCGTTGGGTCAAAAAGCCACGGATCCGAAAGGCGAATTTGGCGGGTGGTTCTGCCCCTGTCATGGCTCGCACTACGATACCGCGGGTCGAATTAGAAAAGGGCCGGCGCCAAAGAATTTGCCGCTGCCGCCTTATAAATTTGTCGATGACAAAACAATTCTGATTGGGTAGGGGGCATCGATGAGTACTGCGCCGCAGTGGAAGAATCCGGTTGTCAGGTGGGTCGACGAACGGCTGCCGATTTTCACCTACATGGACCATGAATATGGTCAATTCCCTATGCCGAGGAACCTGAACTATTTTTGGAATTTCGGTGCGCTAGCGTCGATCGTTCTCGTGGTGATGGTCGTGACCGGCATCATGCTGGCGATGCAATATACGCCGCATGTGGATCACGCATTCGATAGTCTGGAGCGGATCAGACGTGATGTGAATTATGGTTGGCTGATCCAGTACATTCACATGAACGGCGGGTCGATGTTCTTCATCGTCGTCTACATTCACATGTTCCGCGGCCTTTATTATGGTTCCTACAAGGCGCCGCGGGAACTACTGTGGATGTTGGGTGTTGTCATCCTGCTCCTCATGATGGCGACCGCGTTTATGGGCTACGTCTTGCCTTGGGGTCAGATGAGCTATTGGGGCGCAACGGTCATCACCAATCTGTTCTCGGCCATCCCGATTGTCGGTGACTGGATTGTCACGCTGCTTTGGGGTGGTTTCGCGGTCGACAACGCGACCCTGAACCGGTTTTTCTCGCTGCACTATCTAATGCCGTTTGTGTTGTTTGCCGTCGTGGGATTGCATGTCGTTTCGTTGCATATAACGAAATCCAACAATCCGGACGGTATTGAAATGAAGGGACCGCAAGACTCCGTACCGTTCCATCCGTATTTTACGGCGAAAGACTCGGTTGGCGTTGGTGTGTTCCTGCTGTTTTTCGCTTTCTTCGTATTCTACGCGCCCAACTTCTTCGGTGAGCCAGACAATTATATCGAGGCGAATCCGTTGCAGACCCCGCCGCATATTGTTCCGGAATGGTACTTCCTGCCATTCTACGCCATCTTGCGCTCGGTCACGATCGACTTCTTCTTTATTCCCGCGAAGCTTATGGGTGTGCTCCTGATGTTTGGGTCGATCCTGATCCTCTTCATTCTGCCCTGGCTGGATACGGCGAAGGTTCGCAGCGCCAAGTATCGCCCGATCTATAAATATATCTTCTGGGTTTTCTTCTTGGATTGCATCGTACTTGGCTGGGTCGGGTCGCAGCCGGCGGAAGGTGCGGCACTGATTATCGGTCAGGTTGCGACGATTTATTACTTCGTTCACTTCCTGCTCGTTATCCCAATTCTCGGCAAGATAGAGACGCCACTGCCGTTGCCAACAAGTATCGCCGAACCGGTAATGGGCGGCGGTGGCGGTGCCTCCGCCGGGGCAGCAGCTGCCAAGATGGAGAAATCGTAATGCTGAAAGCGATCAAAACCTTGGCCGGCGTCGTAATGTTGGGGTTGGCGAGCCCGGTTCTCGCGGCGGGTGGGGTCGAAATCCCGAAACAGGAATGGTCTTTCCAAGGACCTTTCGGCACTTATGATCGGGCCTCCATGCAGCGCGGACTCCAGATCTACAAGGAAGTTTGTGCGGGTTGCCATAGCCTTAATTATATCTACTACCGCAACCTGGCGGATTTAGGATATAGCCCCGAGCAGATCAAGGCCTTCGCGGCCGAGAATGAGGTGCAAGACGGGCCAAATGACGAAGGCGAAATGTACACGCGTGCCGCGCTTGCGTCGGATCGGTTCGTAAAGCCCTTCCCGAATGACAATGCGGCGCGCGCAGGGAATAATGGTGCGTTACCGCCCGATTTGTCGCTCATGGTCGAGGCTCGCATAGGCGGCCCCAACTATCTTTATGCTTTGATGACGGGATATGCCGACCCGCCTACCGGTGTCGAAGTTGCGGAAGGCATGAACTACAACAAGTATTTTGCTGGCCATCAAATCGCGATGGCGTCGCCCTTGTCGGAAGATGGGGTAGAGTTCACGGACGGTACCAAGGCGACCGTGGAGCAGCAGGCGGCGGATATCGTGACGTTTCTTGCCTGGGCATCGGAGCCGAATATGGAAGCCCGCAAGGAGATGGGACTGAAGGTCATGTTGTTCCTCCTCGTCTTTACGGCTTTGCTGATTGCAGTGAAGAAACGCGTTTGGTCTGACGTGCACTGATCGCTATGGGTTCAGTTATCGAAAAGGGTCGCAGTGATAGCTGCGGCCCTTTTTGTTTGTGCAGAAATGCTGAACGAATTTAACGAATTTGAACGACGCTCTATAAACAATGAAGGCGGGCCGGTACGGTCGGCCCGCATCGAAGCCGATGGCTGTCGATTTTTCAGCAAGCGGAACTAATGATATGTCACAAACAGTAAGAGCGCGCCTGCATCGCATTCTCGAAGGAGAGCATCCCGAGAGTTCGGCGGGGCGTATCGTTGACGTCCTTTTAATCTTGCTGATTTCGACGAACGTAATCGCCGCAATTCTGGAGACGGTAGACGTAATTTACGACCGCCTTGGTATCTATCTTGAATGGTTTGACGCATTATCTATTTTTGTTTTTTCCGTCGAATACCTGGCCCGTGTTTGGGTCAGCATCGAAGAACCTAACGCGCAGGGCCTGTCCAGAATTAGCGCCCGGTTTCGATATATGCTGACACCCCTTGCGCTGATCGACCTGATTGCAATCGTGCCGGCTTTTCTAGGGTTGCTTTTTTCCGCCGACCTTCGTTGGTTGCGCCTCTTCCGATTGCTGCGGCTTTTTAAATTAACACGCTATTGGTCAGGTTTGAACTTGCTGTATCGGGTTATACGTGACGAGGCGCAGGTGATCGGCGCGGCCTTGTTCATCTTGTGCGTCATCATGGTTTTGGCTTCTGGCGGTATTTACATCGTTGAACATCGCGTGCAGCCGGACGATTTCGGCAGTGTCCCGGCGGCGATGTGGTGGACGGTTGCGACCTTGACGACCGTAGGTTACGGCGACGTGGTCCCGGTGACGACGTTGGGGAAGGTTTTTGGCGGTCTGATTTCGCTGATCGGCATCGGTATGGTCGCGTTTCCAGCGGGTATACTCTCGGCAGGTTTCGCTGAACAAATTCGCCGCAGCCGTAAATTATATCGAGAGCATGTCGACGAAGCGATGGCCGAAGGGCTGGATACAGGAGATACGGCGGCGGAACTGGAAGAGGTGCGGACTGAATTGGGGCTGAGCGAAGACGCCGCGTCCGACATCGTGCGTACTCAGGTCGCCGGCAAGGAAGCCGATGGGTATTGTCCACACTGTGGCGGCCTTCTTCCGCCCGAGTCCTAACGCAGGTTTGACTCGTATCTAAATCCTTTAGATGGCGGTAGCTTACCCCCCAACGATAAAGTTCAGCAGGAGAGATGACCTATGAAACTCGGCTTACTTCCAACGAAGTTTAGTGGCCACTTCGGGATCGATATGGATTTAGTGCGAGAGGCGGAGGATCTTGGGTTCGACTCAGCCTGGACATCTGAGGCGTGGGGCAATGATGCGATTACACCCGCAACATGGATCCTGGCCCAAACGACGCGCTTGAAAGTGGGTACGGCGATCATACAGATGTCGGCACGAACTCCTTCGATGGCGGCAATGACAGCGATGACCTTGCATGATCTGTCTGGTGGCCGGTTCATTCTTGGTATTGGGCCGTCCGGACCGCAGGTTATTGAAGGTTGGCATGGCCAACCCTTCGGACGCCCTATTGCCCGGACACGCGAATATATCCAAATCATCCGAAAGATCCTGGCGCGCGAGGCGCCTTTGAAGCATGACGGACGCCACTACCAAATTCCCTTTACCGGCGACGGTTCGACAGGACTTGGCAAACCACTGAAAAGCATCATGCATGGCGACCCCTCGCTGAAAATTTATACCGCTGGTATTACGCCCGCCGGTTTGCGAGTCAGCGGTGAACTGGCGGATGGCGGATTCCCGATCTATATGGATCCGACTCAGTTCGATATATTAGGTGGCCCGCTGAATGAGGGATTTGGCAAAGCCGGAAATGGAAAGAGTTTAGTGGACTATAAGGTTTCGCCGTTTGTCGGTGTTGAAATTGGCGATGATATTGAGGCCTGCCGCGCGCCGATCAAACGGGAAATGGCTTTATACATCGGTGGCATGGGAGCCCGTGATAAGAATTTCTACAACGATTATGCCAAAAAGCTTGGCTACGAAGCGGCTGCGGTAGAAATACAGGACCATTTTCTGGCCGGACGGCGCGCGGAAGCGGAAGCAGCGGTGCCGAACGAACTCGTCGATGCGGTGGCGCTTGTCGGCCCGAAAGAGCGAGTTCTGGAGCGGATGAGCCTTTGGAAGGACGCCGCGGCGAAAGGACATATCGATACGATGGTCGTTCGGAGACCCACTCGGATTGCCTTGCGGACGTTGGCAAAAGCAGTTCTCTAGACATGGCGGATTATGCTCTGCGTTTTTACCGGGATGTTTTTGCGCCAGGTGCGGGACGCTGTAGTGCGCCGCCGGCTGTTCGGACAATTTATGTAAGATCGGGCTATGCAAGCATCGACGGTGATAAGTTGGGCCCTGATGAGGCCTTATTTCGCGACTGCAAAACTGATATTGTTCCCGGTTCCGAAGGCGTAACGCTATGGCGTTACGAGTTTGCGCTGCTGGATAGCGCCTCCGTTTTCTTTAGCGATGCTACTACCTCCGATCTATTGCTAGAAGCCCGCTTGACGACTTTGCCGCAGAGTGATGGCCTGATGATGCGCTGCGACAGTGTCGAATTCCCGCCGGGCGGTTGTGCCTATACCCACACGCACAAGGGGCCGGGAATCCGGTGTCTCGAGAAAGGGACGATCCGGATCGATAGTGATGGCCACTCGACACATTTCAATGTTGAAGAGCCCTGGTTCGAGGCTGGTCCGGTTCCCGTCTTTGCTCAAGCGGATGCCCAGAATGCGACTCGCTTTATTCGCATTTCCATCCTGCCACGGACCCTGAAGGGGAAGAGTTCGATCACGTACGTTCTGCCTGAAGATCAGGACAAACCAAAGAGTCAGACTTATCAGAGTTACTTCGATGAATTTTTCGATGAATGATCGCAGCCTTTAAGGCTCAGCCCCTTAGGGCCCAAGTGTTGCTTGAAATAGTGGCGCCCCGCGCAGGGGGATTGGGGAGGGGGGTGCGCGAGGCGCCTAACGACGGTTGTCCGTCGCTCATGTCATAAAGATAGGTTAATTTATTCGGACTACAAGAGGAGCAATCGAGGAATTCCCGGTATTCGGGTATAAGCGCAAATTGCTCCTTGCCCGTAGAGAACCAATGTGGACATCGTCCGATTGATGAGCCTTAGCTGCCAGCGGGATTGAGGCGCGCGGCTTCAGCCATAATTTGAACGGCCTGATCTTGCTTGGTTCGAACCGTAACGCTGGTCGCCTCGCAATCGTCCCATGCCGTATAGCGTTCCTTGATCCTTGCCGGTGGGCCGACCAACGATTTTGCATCGACCCATTCGTCGGGAACCGCAGCGATTGCTTCGTCCTTGCGGCCGGCAAGATAGAGTTCCTGGATTCGATCGGCGGCATCCGCGTATCCTCGGCGGATCATCATTTCCTTGTGGAAGTTCTTATTCTTGTGGCCCATACCGCCGATATAGAGCGCTTCGTGTGGTTTCAGCCGATTGAGTGCGGCACTGACATCTTCATCGACCTCAACATGTACAGACGCCTGTATTTCGAAATTGTCGAAGCTTTTGCCGTTTCCGGCGCGTGCAAAACCTTCTTCGAGCCATCCCTTGTATTCGTGGAACGTGCCTGGCGTGTAGCCGAGGGGTAGCCAACCGTCGGCGACTTCGCCGGTAAGCCGAACCGTCGCTTCGTTTCCTGACCCGATGTAAATCGGGATATCCGGTGTCATATGTAGGATCGACGTCAACGGTTTGCCGACACCCAATGCGCCTTCGCCGTTGTAGGGGAGCTGGATTTGCTTTCCATCGTGGCTGACCGGTTCTTTGCGTCGGAAGATCTTGCGCATGATTTCGACGTAATCTTTAAGCCAATAGTAGGGTCGGCCCCAGGGCTCGCCATACCAGCCCTCAACGATCTGCGGCCCCGAGACGCCTAACCCGGCTAGGAAACGTCCGCCCCCTGTCATAGCGTCAATGGTACCGGCGCACATTGCTGCGTTCGCTGGCGTCCGGGCTGAGACTTGCATGATCGCGGTACCAAGTTTAATTCGTTCGGTTACCGCGCCAAGGTATGCGAGCGGCGTTACCGCGTCGGACCCGTAGGCTTCTGCGGTCCAAACCGAATCATAGCCAAGCCGTTCCGCCAGCTGCACCCGTGCCACCGGCAAATCCATCGTAGCGCCGGAATACCCTATCGCCAGTCCGAGTTTCATCAAAAGTGCTCCCTAAAATATTTGGGACATCATAATCCACTCGGACCCGTGAACGCGAGACAGCTAAGCGGCGTTTTCGGTCAGCGTCGTGTTGTCTCTTCTGTCGTCAAGCACGGTGACGCGGTGCATCACGCGCCGTTGACCCTGATAATCGTTTAGCGCGTAGTGATGGGCGCAGCGATTGTCCCAGAAGGTAAGGGTGCCTTTCTCCCAACGAACCCGGCAGGTGTTTTCCGGTCGCGCCATATGGTCGTAAAGGTAGTTTAGGAGTGGTGCGCTTTCCTCTACCGTCATGCCTTCCAAATGTTTAGTGAACGAGCGGTTCACATAAAGCGCCTTGCGACACGTTTCCGGGTGTACGCGGACCACGGGATGAACCGCGATCTGTTCGGCGTCTTCGGAATACTTAAACGCCATGGATTTGTTCTTGGCGCGCATTTCCGGCCCAGTTGCCCGAACACCGAAACTCTGCGTCGCGCTGTGTACCGCGTTGAGGGGCTCCAGGAGTTCCTTCATCCCATCAGAGAGGGTTTCGTAAGCGTTGTACATGCTGGCGAACATGGTGTCGCCGCCAGCGTCGGGGACTTCCAGCGCGTAGAGCATAGAGCCAAGTGGCGGTTTGCGGACATAGGAGACGTCCGTGTGCCAAACGTCACCGACATTGCGCGTGTCTTCCGGGTTCTTCGCGACAAGTTGGACATCGGGGTGCCCATCGACGGTCGGGAAGAAGTCATTGATGTGGCTGGATCCGAAGTGGCGCGAAAACGCCTTCTGGCTGTCCGGGGTCAGGTCCTGGTCGCGGAATACCACGACCAGATTTTCGAGGAAGGCGCGGCGGATTTCGTCCATCGCTTCGGACGCGATGTCTTTTGATAGATCGATGCCCAAGATTTCCGCGCCGATCGCGCCGGCGAGCGGTTTTACCGTGATGTGTTGGTAGGTCATGTTTGCATACTCCCTAAGCGGTCAGTTTTTCGCTTTTGTTAAGACGATGCTGCGTTGCAGACGACACGGGTGCCGCGAGCATGCCGGCAATGGCGTCAATCAGATTGTCTATGAAAAGCCATAGTTCGTCGGTATGGCGTCCATCCTTTGCGATCCGACGTTCCTTGTCGGCGAGCGCATAAACCATCTGAGCCCCCGCGAGCTGGATACGCTGTTCGAGGATCAGGGATGGTAAGCTGGTCAGGATTTGCCGCAGCAAGAGCCGCGTCCGTGCAAATCCATGATCGAAGCGGCCCCGAATCAAATCACCGATATCCAAATTGGGGTCGGCGACGGCCTGGGCGAGGAAACGGATGTAGTGACTGTTCTGCTCCGGCACCGCGAGCTGCTCCGCGAGTGGGAGAACCATCGCTTCAACGACGCTGCGGATATCGCCATCCTGTCCGTCGGCGGTCATGGATTGGAGAATTTCTAGCCGACGCCTATTGATGCCGGCCATGCGTTGCTCAAAAATTGCAACCATGAGCGCGCGGCGCGATCCAAAATGATAATGCAGGGCGGCAACGTTCTTTTGCCCTGCCGCGCGGTTTATCTCACGCAGAGACACGTTATCCGCGCCACGTTCGGCAAATAGACGCTCCGCAGCGCCGACCAGTTTTTCGCGTGTATCAGAATCAGCCATGCACGGTGTATATTAAATCACATGAATTAAATCAAGCGAATTAATTCATGTGATTTAATCTGGTAGGAAGGAGACTTCCGGCATTTCACAATCGTGACGGTGGAAACTTGCCAGTAAATTGACTTTAAGTTCGGGCCATGCGCTGTCCGCGCTACCCGCTGTTGAGATGGTCCTTGGTCATGCGAGCATAATCGTCGGCGCGCATTACGCGTTTCATCAGATCGCTCGACGCAACACCCGTGAGCTCCTTTGGCGGGACGCCTTCGCGTAAGGCCTTCAAAGTGTCGTGAACGGCCTGAATGCCGGCCATGATCGGCATGTGGCCTTGCAACCCAATGCGGACACCGAGCCTACCCAGCATTTCCTTGTCCTGAAGTTCCGGGCCTAAACTACCCAGGAATATCGGAATGTTGATCGCATCACGAATTTTCTCGAGCTCGGTGGGCGTGTTGATCCCGACAAAGAACATGGCATCGACACCAACGGCCTCATAGGCCTTTGCCCGGGCAATTGCGTCTTCGAGTCCGGTAATCGCGGCGGCACTAGTTCGTCCCGCTATGACTAGGCTTGGATCCTGCCTACCTTCGAGTGCGGCGCGCATCTTACCCACGCCTTCTTCGAGCGAGATCAATTCCGCACCGCCTTGTTGACCATATGGTGTCGGCAGAATCGTGTCTTCGATTGTCATGGCCGCGACCCCGGCGGATTCCAGTTCCTCGACCGTGCGCTTTACGTTCAAGGCGTTGCCGTAGCCGTGATCCGCATCGACCAGCAGGGCCAAATTGCCAGCACGATTGATGCGATAGGCTTGTTGGGCAAATTCAGTCAAGGTTAGAACGATAAGGTCCGGCGCCCCCAATACGGATAGCGAACCAATGGAGCCGGCGAACATGCCCACTTCAAAGCCCAAATCTTCTGCGATACGCGCCGATATGGCGTCATATACGGAGCCAGGATGGATACACTTTTCTCCGTCCAGTAGCGCACGAAAGCGCTCGCGTCGTTCAGTCCAATGCATGATCGGTTTTCCTTAAAATGAAGACGTTGCAGTGGCGAGGCCAATGCCGCCGCGAAGCTCGCCAGAGCCCGTGTTGCGCCACAAGACATCGTGGTCTTCCGGCAGGGCTCGGCTGTTGGGCATTGAAAGCCATAATCGGTGCAACAACCGGCGCTGTGCGCCTGCATCATCCTCATACGCCGTCCTGGCATGATAGATGACATGGTTGTTCAGAAATTGCATGTCGCCCGATTGAAAGGTGAACTCCATGCAGAACTCACCCGCCAGCACGGCTAGCATATCCAGCGCTTCGGTTTGCGCGTCGCTAAGTTTGTGGGATGGATCTATTTCCTGCGCGGCCTCCACATAAGTGCGCGAATAATGACTGGTGAAACGCCCGTCGCGCTGTCCGAAGACCGGTAACGGATAGGTCATTTTCTCGCCGCCATATTCTTCGCCCTGACGAGATCTGTGATAGATGCCATAGAGTAGGGCTGCAAGATCGGGCCGGCGATCAAGCATCGCGTTGTGAACCCGAACGGAACTGGCCAGTTGGCTGACTCCACCGGCGCATGATGGGCGAACGCAAAGCAACCCGACAACGTCACAACGGTCGGTGTGAAACCGCAGTGGCCCGTTGGACAGGGTCCGCGCCTTGGATGAGGTAAAGACTTTCCCTTCACGGGTCTTCAGTTTGTGGTCATACAACGCATCGGTATCTTCGTGCTTGTCCTCGATATCCCGCATCATCAGACCTTTATAATCTTGATGAAGCGGGGTGCCGAGATGGAGGCCGATACCATGCCAAATATGGCGCAGCCGTCCTTCGTATTTCTCGACCGGTAGCCTGGAGAGGCGGGCCATGCCGCAGCCGGCTTCCAGCTCTTCTTGAATTTTGGACAGCTTTTCAGCGAGGCCCCCAAGCGGAAAGTCGTCCCGGGTTATTTCCTGCCATGGCGTGCCGCGGGTTTGCAGAGCGGAGTCCGCCTGATCAATTTCCGCGATGTCATCTGCTGTAAGGCTGAACCGCCAGCGCGGGTCGTCCCTAATGTCGGTACCTGTCCAGTCACAAGGACCAGAGATTTTCTTCTGTTCTAAGCTCATTGGCTTACATGCTCCTTGCGCGGTACTTTGTCCAATTTAGGGCCCTATGGCAAACCACGGTCGTAGGGTTGCGACGTGGATGTCCAGAATTCCTCCTCGCGCGCCGCCCAGTCGCGCCGCTTGCGATAGATGGTCGAGTTACTGATTGCGAGCAAATCCGCCGCCTTCGGAATGTTTCCGCCGCAGTGCCGGATGGCTTCCTCTATCGCTCTTTTTTCGGTCAACCAAAGCGGTGCGATCGGCGGAGTCAGCGTGTCACGTGTCGAAGCCGCTGTGCCGTCAACCGGTAAGTCACGCAAGGCCGCGGGAAGCATGTCGCGCGTGACCTCTGTCCCGTCATGCAGAACGACTATATTGCGGATTGTATTCTGCAACTGCCGTACGTTACCGGGCCACGAATAGCTCCGGAACAAAGCCTCGACTTCCGATGACAGTGAAGAAAATCGTTTGTTTTCTTCTCTGGCAAACTTTTCCAGCATATGAGTTGCAATCGCAATGACATCGCCATTGCGGGCACGCAACGGGGGAAGCTCTATGGGTATGACGTGCAGCCGATAGTACAAATCCTCCCGGAACCGTCCCGCTTCGACTTCTTCCATGGGGTCGCGGTTGGTCGCACAGACCAGCCGTACATCGGCGCGTTCGGTCCTTTCACCGCCAACCCGCTGATAGACTCCTGTCTGTACGAACCGCAATAATTTTGCTTGCAGTGCGAGATCCAATTCCGCGATTTCGTCAAAAAACAACGTCCCACCGTCCGCCCGGGCTGCGGCTCCTTTGCGGTCAGATATTGCGCCGGTGAAGGCACCTTTGGTGTGGCCGAATATTTCACTTTCCATGAGTTCTCGGGGGATTGCAGCACAATTCAGTATGATCAACGGCTTGTTACGGCGTGGACTTTGTGAGTGCACGGCCGCGGCGCAAATTTCCTTTCCCGTACCGCTTTCACCTGTGATGAAAGCCGTCGCATTACTTGCTGCAGCGCTCGCAATAACCCGATAAACACTCTGCATAACAAGCGAGGCACCGATAAACCCGCAATACCCGGACTGCGTGAAAGCCTCCTCGTAAGCAACGACCTTCCGCCGCAACGCTTGGCGCTCAAGCGCATTTTTGAATGTTGCCGAAAAGCGGGCGGCACTCACCGGTTTGACCAAAAAATCGAAGGCGCCAGCACGCATGGCCTCGACAGCGTTATCGATGGACCCTTCCGACGTCATGACGATAACCGAAATTGGTAATGCGTTACTCTGGATGTAATCGAGAACCTCAAGACCGGATGCGTCCGGGAGCAATAGGTCGAGCAGTATAACTTCCGGGGATAAGTTCTTTATCGAATCTATGGCAGAGGCAACTGTCGCCCGATGAGCCACATTGCAGGGCTCGTTCCGGAGGTACTCTAAATACGCTTGAGCAAGAATATCGTCGTCTTCGACCAAAAGCACATTTGGTAGGGAAAGAGCAACAGGCTCACTCGTTGGCATCTGTATTCAAGACCACTCGAGACAGTATCATGCAGTACCAAGGGTAATTTCTTATTCTATAAATGTTGTGACGATCATGCAATTTTAACTATCTGGAGCCAAAGTTGCGATTGAAGGACTATCCAAAAATCGTTGCGTTGATTTCTCTTTAAAGTAGCATATTATGATAAAAATGCATGCCATGTTAAATTTAGGCCTGGAACTGCATAACAATGAAGGGGGAATTTAGTATGAAATCCCTCGACAAGATTATGTGCGTTGAAGATGAAGCCGATATTCAAACCGTGGCCAAACTTGCGTTGGAAACGGTTGGTGGGTTCACCGTTGAAGTTTGCGGATCAGGTGAAGAAGCCATTGAGAAAGCACCGAATTTCTCGCCGGACTTGATTCTGCTCGATGTCATGATGCCGGGGATGGATGGTCTTGATACGTTCCGTGCCGTTCGCGCGTTGCCGGAAGCCGAGGAGACACCGATCATTTTCATGACGGCCAAGAGCCAAGCGCATGAAGTGTCGCAACTCCTGGAACTTGGCGCGCTTGGCGTCATTTCGAAGCCCTTTGATCCAATTGATCTCTCCCGGCAACTGACGGAACTTTGGGGGAAGAACGATTAATATCGACGATAAAACAGCGGAACGAATTGCGGAGCGTATGAAGGTCCTGGGTGAAAAATACGCCAACCAATTCCCCAGCCGCATGGTGGAAATAAAATCACTATGGGTGAAAATTGCTGACAAGGAATCCGATCGTGATGCGCTGGATGAGCTCTATCGACTGGTTCATGGGCTTGCGGGATCTGGGGCGACATTTGGGTTTTCACAGTTGAGTGAAGCTGCGAAGCAGTGCGAATGTGTTTTGCTTGCCGGGATTGACTCCGGCAGTCTCGAATTCAACGATGCGAAAACAAAGCTCGACACCGTGCTCGAGGCGCTCGAAGCCTGAACTGATATAGCGTTGGGCCGTTTCCCTTTGGTATAACCTGGCCGCGTGGGCAGTTATGCGCCCCGATATCAGGGGCCTCTCCGCCAAGTAGGTTCGCTTGGACGCAGTCGCTGCGATCCGCTACGCTTGCGGTATCCTGTGAACGGACTGCGATAAAATGATGCAAGAAATTTCTGATGGACTGATCGTTGTCGCCAAACGTGACTGTCCGACCTGCGCCTTGCTAGAACCCGTCTATGAAGAACTGCAACGCAAATCTACGGCTTTAGCGGTTTTCAGCCAGGACGACCCTACATTTCCGGCGAGTATTGGCGAGGTGATCGACGATACGAAATTGGAGCAATCCTACCGGCTGGACATCGAGACCGTACCCACGCTTATTCGCATGGAAGGCGGTAAAGAGGTCGCGCGCATCGTCGGATGGCACCAACAAGAATGGCGTGACTTTACCGGTATCGAAAGCCTTGGCGAAGGTCTGCCCGATTATCGCCCCGGTTGTGGCGCCATGAATGTCGAACCCGGCATGGCGGAAACTTTGGCCGTTCGGTTTGGGGATACGAATTTGGCCGCGCGCCGCGTTTCAGTGGGTGCCATTGAGGATGAAATAGAAGCCTGTTTCGAGCGTGGTTGGAGCGACGGTTTGCCCGTTGTTCCGCCAACCGAAGTCCGCGTTGTAAGGATGCTTGCCGGCACAACTCGGGCGCCGGACGAAGTGATTGGCGTTGTGCCCCCCAACTTGATCCCATGCACCGTGGAAAAAGTTGCGATCAACGCGGTGATGGCTGGATGCAAGCCGGAATATCTGCCGGTTGTGCTAGCTGCGGTCGAGGCCGCCCTAATTCCGGAATTTTGCATGCATGGCATGCTCTGCACGACACATTTCGTCGGCCCCATGGTGATCGTGAACGGGCCGATTACAATGGCGATCGGGATGAATTCCGGTGAAAATGCGCTTGGCCAGGGCAATCGCGCGAACGGTACGATTGGCAGGGCGCTGCAACTCGTGATCCGCAACGTCGGTGGCGGTGTTCCCGGTGGTATCGACCGTGCGACGCTGGGGA
>JAJFJB010000298.1 GCA_021774435.1 Alphaproteobacteria bacterium | reverse complement strand
TTCGATTGACAGGCACACATGCGGTCCCATCACACAAAAGCGACAGTGTTTCCCGCTAAGGTGTTATTAACTTATCGTACAGAAATCAATCATTTAAAGCGTCGCTTTGTGCGACATATCGTATGATCGCTGATGGAAGATGGAATCCTCCAAATGACGCCGAAGGGGCGCAAGATTGTTACTTCGCGGCGGTGACGACAATCTCCACCAGAACATTCGGTTCCAGCTCGACCCCACCAATACAAGCGCGTGTCGGACGTTTCAGATCGCGGAGCCACGAGGTCCAAACGCCATTCATGGCCGGTTTGAGTTTGATGTCGGTGAGGTAGATCGTGGCGGAGAGCAGTTTCGACTTGTCGGTACCGCATTTCGCGAGCCGGTCGTCGATCTTGGCCAAAACTTCTTCGGTTTGGCCCGCGACGTCGAGGTCGCGGTTCGTCGGGGTAAGGCCGCACAGATAGACGGTGTCGCCATGCACGACGGCCTGGCTCAGAATGTCGCCGGAATCGAGATGTTCGAGGGTCATGAGAGCGCTCCTATTGTTCTATTCTGGGAGTTTGGTCGATTGCCAGGCAACCATCCGCCACGTGCCATTTTGATTCTGATAGACGTCCGTGAAGCGAACCCCGAATGAGTTGGGTTTACCGCTTGATACGACACTGATCTGTGCTGCGCCGGTCAGCACCACGACGTCGCCTAGATCCTGCGCTTCAACTTCGGAAGGCTCGACAGACGTGTAGACCGTGGCGCCCGACTCCATGGCGCCGATCAGGCTCTCCTTGGTGTCCAGACGGGCCGAGGAATGTGTGTAGACCAAATCCTTGCAAATCAAGTTGTTCAATTTGGCGACATCCTTGTCCGCCATGGCCTGCATGCGTTCCTTATCGAGCGCGATAATCTTGTCGCCGTTGTCACTCATGTTATTTCTCCCTTGGTATTGTGGCTTACCCTACGCGTCGTCTTTCGTCATCTGATCCCAATTGTACAACGCTGGCTCCTTTTCGACGAAACGGCGAATGGCTTCCTGGGAGAAGGGGCTCGTGAAGAGGAGGGTCTGGCCGTCCGCTTCCGCGTCGGCGATGTCGCCATAGCTGCTCTGAAAAGTTTTGTTCACCAGGCGTTTTGTCATCGCTACGGCTGTCTTCGGTCCCCTGGCGATGCGTGCAGCATAGGCCTGGGCTTCCGCCAGGACACCGTCTTCGCTGTCGATGACTGAATGGACGATGCCGAGTTCCTTCGCCTCTGCCGCCGATATGCTGCGTCCGGTAAACATCAGATCCTTCGCCAGTGTGGGACCGACCACGCGGGGCAGTGTATAGGCGAGCGCCATGTCCGGCATCAGGCCGATACGGGAAAAAACCGAACAGAATTTCGATTTCGGCGAGGCGAAAACAATATCCGCCACCAGGGCCAGACTGAAACCGCCACCGAAGGCGAGGCCGTCGACCGCGGCGATCACTGCGCAGTCGAGATTGTGCAGACGCTGCAGCCAGCCATGCACCTCCAAAATGCCTTGCCGTGAAGGGCCGGGACCATCCGCCAGTCGGTCGGTCATGCCTTTCACGTCGCCGCCGGCGCAAAAGGCGCGGCCTTCGCCTGTCAGGACAAGGGCGCGGATATCCTCGTTGCCTTCGACGAAGTCGACCATGGTTTGAAAATCGGCCTTCAGCCCGGGTGATAGTGCATTCAGCGCCTCGGGCCGGGCCATGGTGAAGGTAGCGACGCCGTCATTCCCGACATCCAGGCGGGCGCAATTGAAGGTGGGGGGCATGAGGATAACTCCGCGTTGGTTGCTTGTGCCTTGTTCCTATCTAGCCCGCGCTTCTCTGCGACCTCAACCCCAAGCAGGTTTTGCAGCACCAGAGATGATCTTGGGAGAAAGGTAGGGCCGAATGCATGTTGAGGCGTCAATTTACGATAATTTTACGCCTTTTGTTGAGTTGGATCATAGTAAGCAATCCAATTTCTCATTCATATTACGCCGGTTGCGTGCGTCGACACTGAGCTCGCTGATCGGAATGTTGGCTTGCATCGGCGCATAACGAAATCGTCCTTAGTTTTTCAGTAGGAGCCGGCAATGGGAAGCAAGACGCGAGCGGTACTGCTCGCATTTCTGGTTTCGATAGTGACGTCCGTGGCATCGACGAGTGGCGCCGTCATTCTCAGCCCAGGCGATATACTCGTCGGGGATTCCAACGCATTCGGCACCGGAGGCGTTATTCAGGTGAACCCGCTGACGGGCGCACAGACTAATGTGTCCTCCGGCGCCAATTTCCTCAATCCGAAGGGCATCGTGCTGGATGCCAACGGCAGTATCCTGGTGGTGGACGCTAGTGCCTTTGGCGGTCCCGGCGGTGTCATTCGCGTGAACCCGGTGACCGGAGCGCAGACGATTCTATCCTCAGGCGGCGTGTTTGCCGACCCATTCGGCATTGCGCTAGACGCCAACGGCGATATTCTGGTGACAGACGTCAGCGCATCAAGCGGCTTCGGTGCCGTCATCAAGGTAAATCCGCTGACCGGCGCCCAGACCACCTTGTCGTCCGGTGCAAATCTCAGTAATCCAACCGGCATCGCGTTGGATGCAAACGGTGATATTTTGGTCGTGGATAACAGCGCGTTCGGCGGTGCCGGGGGTATTATCAAGTTGAACCCTGTCACTGGAGCGCAATCCGCCCTGTCTTCCGGCGGATCTTTCGTTGACCCGACCGGCATCGCCTTGGACGTCAACGGCGATATCCTTGTGGCCGATTCCGGCGCTTTTGGTGGCCTCGGCGGGGTTATCAGGATCAATCCGCTGACCGGTGCGCAAACCAACGTCTCTTCCGGCGCTAATTTCGTGGACCCTGTCGGTATCGCGCTGGACGCCAACGGCGATATTCTGGTGGCGGATTTGGATGCGTTCGGCGGGGCCGGTGGTATCATCCGGGTGAATCCGTTGACCGGGGCACAGATCGCCCTGTCTTCCGGCGGGTCGTTTCTCGATCCTTTTGGCATCACGATCGTACCGCTGCCCGCACAGCAGGTTCCCGAACCCGGCACACTCGGCCTCGTCGGCCTCGGTCTTGTGGGTCTGTGCATTGCACGGCGCCGGAAGAAAACCTGATTGGTTATACGGGGCCCGCGCGTGGCGATATCGTCTGCGCGTGGTTAAGGCGACCCGGCGTTAAATCCCCCAATCTTCCCACATGTTATCTGCCGTCGCGGGCACATCTTCGGCACAGTTGCGCGTGTCAATCCACCATTGAAAGTCTTCGCCCGGACCGAATTGCGGATCGTCTCGATAGTGACGGCCGGCGCGCTGAAAATCGCAGGGAATAATGACCCGCACCATCGGCTTGCCCCATTCGGCGGACTGATTGATGCCGGCGGAATGCAGCGTACGGGGATGCCAGAATATCACGTCACCTGCCGCGCCCGTGAATTCCACGGGTGTCGTATCCCGCAAGATCGCCTCCCGCGCGTCGCGAAAGGGTTCCGCCTGGTCGGGCGCCATTTCGCTGCCATGTACGGTGCGCCAATAGGGGTGCAGGCGCAGATGCGATCCCGGCCACAGAACGAAGCCGCCGCAACGGGGAGCGATCTCGTCGGCAATGACCATCGCGGACAGATGTGCCGCCATATAATCGGTATGCGGACCGTAGCGGTTCTCCGCCCCCGGTTTAGATGGAAATACGCTATAGACGCCACGGACACGCCGGGCGCGCGTGGCGGTCCCACCCATCAGGGCTTCGGCGACCTTCAGCATATTTGGGTGGTTCACGATGCCGTCGGTCAGAAACGGCTCGGTGCCGATGCCCTCTGGACCCTTGGAGCGCATCTTCCAATTATTGCGGGCGAGCATGCCGACCTGAAGCGAATCTTCTTCGGTCCACTGATCTTCAGGCGCACCGATCCATGTCTTTGGATCTTCGCGCCGCATGATATTGCGCGGGACGTTGTGCCAGATGTGATCGATGATCTGATCGAACACGGCCGGATTATCGAGCAGTCCGCGCTTGACGATGAAGCCCTGACTTTTGAAGTGCGCGGCTTCGTCTGCGTTCACGGCTGGTGCTTTACTGAACGCGGCCGGGTCCTCGAAGGGGACGGGGGCCGGTCTCGCGATGTCGCTGGTAATCGGCAAGCTGGCGGGATGGCCGGCTTTATAATCCGCCTCGCGCAGTTTTGGCACGGCAAACATGGTGGGCTCCCGTTATGTCAATTGACCAAACGCCTAATACTAGGCGAAAAGTCCGACAATTCCCAAAACCGGCCTAGAGGGCGGGCAGTTTTGGCCTGTACTTCCCTAAGCTGAGCGAATTTTGTAAATTATCCCCCGATGTGCCGACGACGATTCCGGCACGCAGGTGTTGGAAAGAGTGGCATGTCGGATCAGCAAGCAACAACGTCGACCGTCGATGTGGTTATCGTGGGCGCCGGATTCTCCGGTCTTTATCTTCTGCATCGGTTGCGCGGCTTAGGATTTTCAACCCGTGTGTTCGAGCGGGGCGATGGCGTTGGCGGTACCTGGTACTGGAATCGCTATCCGGGCGCGCGATGCGACGTTGAGAGCATGCAATACTCCTATTCCTTCGACGAGGCTTTGCAGCAGGAATGGCATTGGCCGGAGAAGTTTTCCGCACAGCCGGATATTTTGGCCTACGCCAATCATGTTGCAGACCGCTTCGATCTGCGTAAGGACATCGATTTCGAAACCTCGGTGACGGCAGCGCATTACGACGAAGCCGCGCGTCGCTGGACGATCGAAACCGACCGCGGCGACCGGGTGCGCGCGCAGCATTTTATCATGGCGACCGGCTGTATTTCGACGGCGCAGACCCCGGAAATCGAAGGATTATCGGATTACGAAGGTGGGACGTACCACACGGGCAATTGGCCGCATGAAGGCGTCGATGTTTCCGGGCAGCACATCGCGGTCATCGGGACCGGATCGTCGGGTATTCAGGCAATTCCCGTGCTCGCCGAACAGGCCGCGCATGTGACGGTATTCCAGCGGACGCCGAACTACTCGATTCCCTCGCAGAACGAGCCGATGCGGCCGGAGTATGAGGGTGAGTGGAAGGCGGACTACCAGGATAAGCGGGCGGAAATGCGTTATACGGCGCATGGCAGTCTGAAGGATCTGAACGACAAGCCCGCACATTCAGTAAGCGAAGAAGAACGCCAAACAACC
Organism: Alphaproteobacteria bacterium; assembly: GCA_021774435.1. Classification (GTDB taxonomy): domain Bacteria; phylum Pseudomonadota; class Alphaproteobacteria; order UBA8366. The sequence continues at coordinate 27,803 of JAJFJB010000298.1, read as the reverse complement.
TACGAAAAACGTTGGGAAATCGGCGGGGCAGGGTACCTGGGATCGTTCAACAATCTGCTGACCGATCAGGAAGCGAACGACACGGCGTCCGAGTTCGTGCGGCAGCAAATCAAAAAGATCGTCAAGGACCCGGAGACGGCGGAACTGCTGGCGCCGAAAACCTATCCGATCGGCACCAAGCGGATCTGTATCGATAGCGGCTATTTCGAGACCTATAACCGGGCCAATGTCGATCTGGTGGATATCAGCGAGAAACCGATTGAGCGTGTGACCCCGGAGGGCCTCACCGCCAACGGCAAGAGGTACGAATTCGACAGCATCGTTTTCGCGACGGGTTTCGATGCGATGACCGGTACGCTGTTCAATGTCGATATCCGGGGCCGGGCTGGGCAGGCGCTGAAAGAGAAATGGTATGCCGGGCCGCGCACCTATCTCGGGCTGATGTCGGAGGCGTTTCCGAACCTGTTCATGATCACGGGGCCGGGCAGTCCGTCGGTGAAGAGCAACATGCTGGTTTCGATTGAGCAGCATGTCGACTTCGTGACCGATAGCATCGTGCATATGCGTGATCAGGGGCTCGAGGTGATGGAACCGGAGCGACAGGCGGAAGACGATTGGGTCGACCATGTCCAGGAAACCGCCAACCGGACGCTCTTTCCGCGCGCCAATTCCTGGTATATGGGGGCCAATATTCCCGGCAAGCCGCGCCTTTTCATGCCCTATATCGGCGGCGTCGGTCGTTATCGCCGGATCTGCGAGGATGTTATCGCGGAAAGCTATAAAGGGTTTCGTTTCGAAGCCAACGCGTCGGCCGCTGCGGCAGAATAAACGCAGCGGTTATCAGCTTTTAACCCGCGACTTCTTCCTCGTAGCTATCGAAGTAGCGGTTTTCCAGAATGCTCTGCCGTTCGTAAATGGAGCCGTCCAGCGGCGGCGGGGGCAGGGGCATGCGGACGGGCACGTCGGCCAGACGCGGCGTAATACTCGCTTCCCCACGAACGAGATCATCGTTAAAGGCAGCCAGGTCGGGAACGCCTTTTAGGGGCCAGGCATCGGCCGCGGCGTACATGATAAGCAGCAGCCGCCGGGGCCGGTCCGACGTATTCAGCGCGGAACCATGTATCGTGCGGGCATGATGAATGGTCATCGTGCCGCGTTTCCCGGTGAGCGCCACCGCCTTGCTGAAATCGATGCCGGATTGGTCCGGATCGATAGCGCCGCAGAAGACGCCCCTGCTGTGGTGGTCGTGCACCGCGCCTTTGTGGCTTCCGGGAATCACTAGCAGCGGTCCGTTCTCTTCCGCGCAATCGTCAAGTGCGATACCGATCGCCAACAGATTGTCGTTGGTGTGTGGGTAGAAGGCCCAATCCTGGTGCCATTCGACGGCTGCGCCGTATTGCGGTGCCTTAATATTGATCTTGTTGTCGGGCGGGCTGATGCGGATGTCAGGCCCGATCAGCGGCGCTATTCGGTCCAGTACAGCGGCCGACCGCGCCAGTTCATCGAAGGCTGGGTGATTGCGAACGGGCCGTTTGAAACGGCGCACGCGCGGCGCGTCCGGGTGATGGCTGTCTTCCAGGTCATAGAAAGCGCCACTTTCGGTCACACCCGCGGCGGAGGCCATCCAGGCGTCGGTGACCGCGCCGAGACGCGCGACGGTTTCCGAATCGAGAGCGTCCGGTAGCACCAAATAGCCGTGCTCGCGATAAAATGCGACCTGATCGGCGGAAAGTTTTCCCATAGTAAACGCTCCAGGCTAATGCCGGATGGCAGGCTGAGCCATTGGTTTTCCGGGATACTATCCCAGATACGGCGCTGTAAACAGGCAGCTCCCCGAAGAGTCTTCCCTCGCGCCTTTGCCACTCAGTAATGTATTCTTGCCGGCACGGTTCGCGATAAGGGAGAGCAGTTGTCCAACGAAATTAGGGTCGTGGCGTGGGATTTCGACGGCGTGCTGAACCGTAATGTCGTCGACGGGCGCTTCGTTTGGCTGGACGATTTCGAGGATGATATCGGCCATTCCCGAGAAATATTCGATGCGCATATGTTTGCGGACGGCTTCGAGCCGATTATGTCCGGCCATGAGGATCTGCACGACCGTGTGACACGTTGGGCGGACGCCGTTGGATATGCATCGGGGGCCGACGCGCTACTGACCTATTGGTTTGAAAAGAACGTGATGCCGGATCCTTCGATGACCGGCTTGATGGATCGCCTCGACGAGAATGATGTTCAACAGGTTATCGTCACCAATAACGAGGTGCGACGGGCCAGCTATATTGAAAATGAGATGGGGTTTGGCGCGCGGGTTGCGCATTTTTTTACATCGGGGAGGATGGGGGTCACCAAGCCTTCGCCTGAATATTTCATCCACGTCACGGACAAGCTGTGTGTCGCACCTGAAGAAATTTTCTATGTGGATGACAGCGCGGCGAATGTCGAAACGGCGCTGGACCTTGGATGGCGTGCTTTGCACTTTACCGACCGGTCTCGGCACGAGCTCGAAGCCATTTTACCGCTATAGACCGCGAATGAATGTTTTTGCCCTGGGTGCTAGGTCAAGGAACTCATGGCAATGGGGCTCGCTCGCGTGACGGTACGTTCTGCGACATTCATAACTGGTGCGATATCGCTGGGTTTGATGCTCGGCCAGTTGCCGATCATGGTGGTCCCCGCTTTATCCGTCGAACTGGCGGCGCTTTGGCAACTGAGCGCGTCTGAAATCGGCTGGCTCGGCGGGATCTACTTTGCCGGCTACACGGTCGCGCTGCCGTTCCTGACGGGGGCGGCCAATCGGATGGACGGGCGGATCGTCTATGCCACCGCTGCACTGGTTGGCGCTGTCGCTTCCTTCTGTTTTGCGCTCTTCGCGGACGGGTTTTGGAGCTCACTGTTCCTGCGATTTTTCGCGGGGATTGGCTTCGCCGGGATTCACATCATCGGTATGAAGTTGCTATCCGACCGATTGACAGGCAATGCGCAGACCCGTGCCAGCGCGATTTATACGGGGGCTTTTGCCGTTGGCAGCGGATTTTCGTACTTGCTCACCGGTCAACTGGAAAGCGTGTTTGGGTGGGAAGCGGCGTTCATCGCGGCTGGTGTCGGTGCCTTGCTCGCGGTTTTAACCCTGCTGTTTATCGGCCCACCTCTGGAGGGGAACGATGCCCGGTCGAACCGGTTGTTTCCCGATTTTCGGGCCGCGCTGCGGGACCCCGAGATCATTCGGTTTGTCATCGCCTATGCCGGAAACCTATGGGAAGTGTATGCGATCCGCGTTTGGTTCGTACCGTTTCTGGCGTTCAGCGCTGCCCTTAATAGCGATACGGCGTTGAATTGGGCACCCGCGACGGTCGCATCGATTTCGGTCTTCCTCAGCGTTCCCTTCAATTTGGCAATTGCGGAAATTGGCGTACGCTGGGGCCGCAAAAAAGTGATTTTCGCCGTATCGATTGCCTCAATTGCCGTATGCGGTGTGCTCGGATGGCAAGCTTCCGGACCCTATATTCTCGTCTTGGCGCTCCTTCTGATCCACGGAATTACCAGTTATGGCGATGTCGGTACGATTGCCGGCGGCGTTGTCTCCGCATCGACGGCCGAAACGCGGGCGGCGGCTTTAGCCCTATTTGGGTTGGTGGGATCGACCTTCGGCTTTATCGGACCGCTTGCCGTCGGCATGGCGGTCGATTTCGGGGGCGGGCGCGATCAACCGGAAGCCTGGCTCTGGGCTGCGGCCGTCATGGCACTGGGTTCGGTGGTTTCCGCATTGGCAATGGTGATCAGTCCACGTTCCCATTTACCAAAAAAGTAACGATTTTTTCATATTCTGAACCGTATTGCAGAGTATCGCACATTGGAATCGATGCGCGTTGCGAATGGATTCGGTTTGGGGGGAGCACGAAGCCCGATGAAGAATATCGAAAAGCGGCAATTCAAGCGCGTCGTGACACCTCGGATGGCGATGATCCTGGCGTCGGACCGAAGCTATGCGAGCTATATCGAAGATATTTCGATCAGTGGCGTTCGGCTCTGCTTCGCGAGCGATTACCGGCGCGACAACGCCCCGATCGTAGTCGGTGAAACGGTTGATGTTCTGGTCGATGAGATGTCGCCTCTCAAAGGGGCCGTCGTACGCATTACCGAACCCGTTGTGGTAATTGACTTCGACGGGCTCGATGAAGTTGGCCGGAAGCGGCTGGCGGCAGAAATCATGGATCGGCAAAGCAAGTTCGGTCTCGAGGACTAAACTCCGCTCGTTCTGCGACTATCTGCGTGGAAGCGCTGCTGCAGACCTTCAATGGCAAACAGGCCTGCAATCAACAGGTATCGGGGTTAATCCTCGAACCCAACATAGCGAACGAAATCGTTATTTGGCTCCCGGTGGGATTTGACCGCATTGGCGGAAAAATCGTCATTGGGATATCCCATCGCGATACAGGTCATGATGACTTCGTCTTCCGGGATTCCGGCGACCTCACGCACGATATCGGATCTCGTGATGCCCTGACCGTTGACGACGGTACCAAGGCCGCGGTCCCAGGCCGCCAGAACGATACCGTAGGACAAAGCGCCAAGATCGAAGTGGCATGTGGCCCCCGGATCAAGGACCCGGTCATAAGTCAGCACGATCGAAACCGGAGCATCGAATTGCCGAAACCCGCGCATGACCCAGTCTTGGCGTCGTTCCTTATCGTTACGGGCGATGCCCATAGCCTCGAAGAGTTGCACGGCGATCTCCACTTGCCGTTTGCGATGCACGCCTTCATAAGGCCCATGGGTTAGGATGTCGCGTTTGGGCTTGGCGCCAGAGAGCATTTTTTCGGTATTCAATTGACGAACGCGGTCCAGCGGCTCGCCCGTCAAAACATGGATGTGCCAAGGCTGAGAATTCATCGACGAGGGCGCGCCTTTTGCCACCTGAATGATTTCGTCGATGACCGCCCGTGGAACAGGATCGGGTTTATAGCCGCGCACGCTTCGGCGCGATTGGACCAGCGTTTCAAATTCCATGACTGTCTGTAATTCCTTATGACTTCGATAATATTGGTGCCGTTGAATTGGTAGCACTCGGCACCGTTCAATGACATGCTCTTAACCGATGAATTGTGCCGAATAAAAGAGCCGGAATCTAGTTTGCGCCGCTGGTGCGGCACGACAGTAAATCGGGGGAGGCGACAGCGTGAAGTTGACAGATGAAGAACAGGCCATGCTGGCTGGTGAGATGGGGGAGCCGAAGCGCTGGGCGATCGATCATCAGATCAAGGTCGGCGGCATGTTCGACGCGGCCGACCTCGTGCCTGTCAGTCAGGCTCACATGATGGCCGATCCGGAATCCGTTGGCGATGCTGGGGTTTCCTTCATGGAGGACCTGGCCGATGAGGGTGCGCGTGTCGCCATTCCCATGATCACCGACCCGCGCGGCGTCGATCTGAATTATTACCGCCCGTTGGGCCAGACCGAGGAGATGGCCGATATCGACCGACGGACCATCGCTGCGTGCGAGCGTATGGGCATCCTAATGACGAACACCTGCGTCAATTACCAGACCATAATGCCGCCGGTTTTGGGCGATCATGTCGCCTATGGCGACACCGGCGTGGTCATCTATTCGAACAGTGTCTGCGGCGCGCGCTCGAATTTCGAGGGCGGTCCCTCGGCCCTGGCCGCCGGGCTCACGGGGCGCACGCCGCACTATGGGCTACATCTTGACGAACACCGCCGTGCCACGCGGCGCTTCGTTGTGCGCGAACAACCCCGAGAACTGACGGATTGGGGCGTGCTCGGTGCCGTGGCGGGCAAGATGGCCGGCTCCTATTGGGCGGTGCCGGTGATCGAGGGGCTGGAGGTCGTGCCGACGTCGGATGAAATGAAACATCTTGGCGCCGCCATGGCGAGCTATGGATCGACGCCGTTGTTTCATTTGGCAGGCATTACGCCGGAAGCACGAACGGTTGCCGATGTCGGAGGGGATAAGCTCCAAGCCGAAGAGATATCTAAAGCCGATCTCGACGCGTTGCGGTCCAGTTTCGGGGCAAAGGGGGACAAGATCGATGTGGTCGTCTTTGCCGCGCCGCAACTTTCTCTCGTCGAAATGCAACAGGTCGCGGGGCTGGTCGACGGCAAAAGCTTCAAGGCGCCGATCCTCGTCTGCACCTCGCCGCAGGTTTATGCCGACGCATCGCGGATGAAGTTCGTAGAGACCATCGAGGCGACGGGGGCGAAAGTCCTCGAAGGGACCTGTTACTACAACCAGTATGCACGTGAGGTTGGCGAGGCGAACGGTTGGAAGCGGCTGCTCAGCAACTCCGCCAAGATCGTCAATATTTTGGGCGGCTACGGCTACCAGCCCGCGCTTGCTAGCATGGAACAGTGCGTTGCATCCGCCGTCGTGGGGGAGATCGTTTGATGACCGTCTTGAAATGTCATAAGGGCATCGGCCCAAAGGTTTCCGGTGAGGCGCTGGTCGCGGATGACAATTTCTCCGCCCGTTACGATCTCGACCGCATCAAGGGCATCTTCTCCCGGCCGCAACACAAGCTTGCGGGCCAGTCATACAAGGATAAGATTTTGGTGCTGAACACGTCCAAGGGTGGCGTCGCATCGGCCTGGATGCTCTACGAGATGAAAAGCCGCGGCATTGCACCAAAGGCAATTTTGTTCAACAACGCCAATACGATCCTGGCTCAGGGTGCGGCGCTCGCCGATATGGCGATGTGTGATCGGTTCGAGGATGGTGACGTCACGACGCTAATCCAGTCGGGACAAACCGTCGAGGTTGATCCCGAAGCCGGTGTGGTAACGATACTGGCGTGACGAAGAGAGGGTGGGAAACGCGTTACCTGAGCATGCGCGCTTAGGACCCCGACCCGGGGAATGGCATTTATGCAAGGATTAGGCGTTGCCCGCTGTAATTCAACCGCGATCAATATAACGGTCACTTCGTCGCGTCGCCCACGAAACCAAATAGTTGTTAATGAGATTGGAGCGCCGAAAGTTGGCGTGCTCTAAAGCGGATCAACGCAACCTAATATTAATATCTACATAAAATAGTATGACATTTTAACTATGCTATCTTGACGAAAATATTCTGTCGGAGCATGGGCGGCTTGGAAAGCAGGCGGGAAATGTGGGGTAACGTATCTCTTCCGGAAACGATCCCGGAGGATAGCGATCCTGATATCCAGAGGATTGTCCGATATTGGCAATCGATTCACCGCGGCGGTGAATTGCCGGATCGACGGCAGATCGATCCGTGTGAATTCTTGGAGCTTCTGCCCGGGATCGCCCTGGTCGACATCAGCCGATCTCCAATCCGGTTTAAATTTCGCCTGATTGGCGAGCGCATGAATGATTATCACGGCAGCAATTATACGGGCTGCTGGCTTGACGAAGTGTTTGAACATTTTCAACACACGACGACGCTGACAGATTTCATTTTCACGGCAGAAAAAGGAAAGCCGCATTACCGGCTCGGTCGGCCGCTTCTAACGCATGAAAAATCCTATATTGAAATGGAACGGGTCTTTTTGCCCTTCCGAGACGGTGGCGAAAGCGTAGACCTGCTTATGGCGTTTACGATAATCAGTTAGTCGCTTCGAATTAGGTTGCGTCCGATTTTCAAAGGCATAAATCTGCATCTGTCATTTCTGCGGTTGACGCCACACTAAAAATAGAGATGCGAATGCGCAAATTTTCCAGCTACATCGCGTGGTTTCCACAGGCGAGATCAACATTGAGGTTTGCGGTTTTGATCGCGGCGGCAATTCTACAGGCCTGTTCCGGGAGGCCCGTTTATATTGCCGATGATGATGTCACATTGTCAGATGGTAGGGATACCGCCGTGGTTGTCGCGAGCGTTCGGAGTAACTCCAGTTTGGTTAAATGTGTCACCTTGCTCTGGCAGAGATATGATACGGAAAATGAGGAACTCACGAGTGAGTCGACCGGATTTATTTTTTACCCAGGTCCGAAGAAAGATACGATTCACATGAACCGTTGCGAGGTGGACCCCACTAATAAAAATTATGTTGATGTTACAAAAGAGCGGTATCTTGCGTACGAAGTGAAGACCGGAAATTATATTTTAAGGAAGTTCAGGACTTTTGCGCCGGTAAGGGTAACATTTACTAGCGTGATAAAAAATAAATCTATCTCGTTCAATGTAAATAAGGGAGATATTATTTATATCGGAGATTTTTTACTTGAGGGTTCGGAGGGTAAAGCAGAATCATTTTTTGGCGGCGAGAATGCCTTTTATCGACACGATTCTACCAAATTTCGAATTGAATCGGTAAACGAAGAAGCCGTTCGGGCGATGCTATCGAAAGACTATCCGAAACTGTCGGGACCGCTACAGGTCCGTCAACCGGAGCCGTTTTTCTACAAACAGCCGTAGTAAACGATTTTGATGACGGCGGTGATGCGCTATCCGACGCCGACAATCTTCAATATTAAGTCTCGGGATAGGCGCCAAGGAGCACTTTACCCATATAATCGCGCGCATCGATCGGAGAATAGGGCTGCATGAACGGACCCGCTCTGACGTCGCGGTACAGGCGCGAGAGAGGATTGCGGGCCATAAAGCCGCCGCCGCCGCTTAAATCCATGGCCTGACTGACGATGTCGATGGCGTTTCGGTTCACGACCCATTTCGCGCTTTGATAATCCTTCATCAACTCATGGCCTTGCTCGTACGTCGCCGTCGCACCACCTTTGGTCTCCGCCATGAAGTCATCGAGCTTCGTTCCGATCTGGGCCAGGATACATTGCGCGGTCGCCAGTAAAATTTCCATTTCCGCCAGGGCGTTGTAGACGCCGGGCCGGTTCTCGGTGCCTTGCGCCTTCGATTGCCCGTCGAGCGCGTATTGAAATGCCGCCTCCGCGATACCGAGAAACGCGCCGACCAGCGGGACATTTGCCAATGTGCGGTTTACCAGGACCGGGGTGCTCCACCGCCCCCATGGGCCAATCTTGCGCAACCCATCATGGGGCGCCAGGCAGTTGTCGAATTTAACCGACTGGCTGCCAGACGCCCGCATGCCCAAAGCGTCCCAATCGCCTTGCTGCAGCACCCCTTCCGTATCCATTCGCATCAGGACGTTGGCGATAAAATCTCCCTCCGCATCGCGCGTCCGCACATTGGTCGCGACATGCGTTGCCAGAGGCGACATAGTCACAAAGTTCTTCATGCCATTGAGACGCCAGCCATCTTCGGTTCCTACTGCTTCTGTCAGAGGATGAAGATTATCGGTACCCCGTTCCGTGGTCGTGGAGCAGATCAGTATCTCGCTCTTTGCAACCGCTTCCAGGATTTTCCGGGCGCGAAGGTGCGGGGCGGAACCGGCTTCGCTGGCGCGATAAAGCGCCGCCAGCCCGCGTGTCGCCGATAGATGCATGCTGATCGCAATCGCGGCCGATCCATCGCCCTTCGCAAGCGTTGCAATGGTCAATATCCAGTCATGCATGGAGCGCAAGCCCATGCCGCCCAGCTCTTCCGGTACGAAGGCCGCGGCGACGCCGGAGCGCTGCATATCCAGGTAATTTTCCGCGCAAATTTCGTTCGCACGGTCCGCGGCATCGGCGCGCATGCGAAAGGGTTCTATCAGAGTATTCGCGGCAGCGATGACACGCTCGCCGGCTGGTGTCCTTGGGGCGATGTTGTAGCTCATGGTGAGGCCGTTCTATTTCGCTTTTTAAGCACCGCTGATCTGGCATAAGTCCTCGCCAGTCTACGCTGCTCATTTTTATGGTGTGAGAGTGTGGAAGCCGGGGAAAGCACCTTCAACAACAAATACCTATTTCGCACAGCATTGCCTACATTATATTCGTGTTTTCCGCCTCTTGGATGGCGAAGAAGTTCATTGAACATTATTCATTACGGCAAGCAACCACAGCGCTGCTTGTTTCGGCTTTGAGGGGCGAAATATCTGGACGCCTCATCTCGACCGTCTGGCGCGCTCCGGCACGCGATTTTCCAACTGTATCAGTCCGAGCCATGTCGGGCAGCCGGCTCGTGCTTCGATCCTGACGGGGCAACTTCCGCTGACCCATGGGATCGCCGATAATAACTTCGATCTCAGCGTTAGTTTGGCGGAGGTCGGAATCGCGCGTCGCCTCAGCCTTGCCGGATACGCGGCAGGCCTAATCGGCAAGGCCCATTTCTCGACACGCAACACATTTGCGGCGACCGGACGCCCGGAATGCCATGCCAGTAGGCAAAATTGTATCCGGATGAACGGCGCGGCGCAGACCTGACATTCCGCACAGTCTCCCACCTGGCACCGTTGTACAGGGGTTGGCGACCGCGCCATACGGGAACAGCTCCAAGCCCTAATTCAGACTCGTCGCGGCGAGATTGTGGACACTTTTCCTGAGCCGGTAAGCTTGGCACAGGCGTGCGGCTCTAACTTACAGCAATTTAACTTTCTAGCTCCCGCCCCGGTCTTCGACAGGATACCCCAGGATGGCTTCAAAGCGTTCGGCGAATTTGGGCCAAACGACCGGATTGATGCAGCGCGGTGGAAATTCGCCGCGGAAGATCTGCCGCCATTGCTGTGCCGCGCCTGTTAAGCTTGTGCGGGCGCTCTCGTCGGTGACTGCTGCGATATGCGGAGTAGCCAATACGTTGTCGAATTTCAGTAGGGGATGATCGATCGGAGGCGGCTCTTGCATCCAGACATCGAGCCCGGCACCCGCCAGTTCGCCTGCTCCCAGCGCGTCGGCGAGGGCATCTTCGTCGTGGATACCGCCACGGCCGATTGTCACGAAATAGGCGCTTTCTTTCATTTGCTCGAATTCCGCCGCGCCGAACATGCCGCGGGTTTCTTCGCTCAAGCCGCAACTGACGAGGACAAAGTCGGACTTTGCGAGAAGCTCAGGGAGTTCAACCAAACGCGCATGGCGTTCCGACGCCTGCGTGGCGTTTAGTCTGGGGTGGGTCGCAATAATCTCCATTCCAAACGCGGTTTTGCAGATTTCCGCCGCTCGCGCGCCGATTTGGCCGAGACCGACGATGCCTAGCGTTTTCCCGAAAATGTCGTTATTGCGATATTTCAGACGATCCAATTCGGGATCACGCCGCAGGGCCATATTGACCTGGGCGATCTGTTTGGTCAGGCAGAGCATCATGGCAACCGCGTGCTCGGCCACGGCCTCGGCATTCAATCCCGCCTGATTTGCGACCAAAATACCGGCTTCTGTGCAATGTTCGACGTTGATGGCGTCATAGCCGGCGCCGCCGGTACAGACGGTCAGCAGGTGGGGACAGTCCGCGATAAATTCTCGGTCAATCCTGAAGCGCTTCGGGACCAACTGACTGCCACCGCGCGTGTGATAGCCGTGAATATTCTCCAGTGCTGATTTTATCTCTGTTTCCGGCATATCGCGGTCTACCTTGGAAAGCGCGATATCACCGCCTTCGGTTAACAAGTCCTCGAACAGAACCGGATCCAGGACCCGCTCAAAATAACAGACGCGTTTCACCGCTTCACCGCCTTTCCCTGCGAACAAGCTCTAGCGCCCGATGAATTCCGGTTTGCGTTTTTCCATGAACGCTTTGCGGCCTTCTTCGATATCCTCGCTCGTGGCGCACTCCTCGACGAGACGGTCACACAGCGCCATATCCTGATCTTCCTCATTTTTGAGTAGTTCGTTCACGATCAGGTTTGTGGTTTTGAGAGACAGTGGCGCATTGCTGGCCATGGTTTCGACATAGCCATCGACGAACGAGGAGAGTTCATCCTTGGCCACGACATGGTTGACCAATCCCATCTTGCGGGCTTCGTCGGAACTGAACCGCCGTCCGGTATAGAAGATCTCTTTAGTAAAGGACGGACCAACCAGATCCATCAGCACCTTGGTGTTGTGCTGTCCGTAGCCGACGCCGAGCTTGGCGGCCGGGATGCAGAAGCTCGAATCTTCGGAGCAGATACGCAGATCGGTGCACACCGCGATGCCCATGCCGCCGCCATAGCAGTAGCCGTTGATCTTGGCGATGGTCGGTTTCAGTGCATACTGCACCGACTCGTAGGCGCGGTTGACCGACACGCCATATTCCTTGATACGGTCGATGTTGGCGCGCTCGTTCTCGAAGCGCGAGATGTCGGCGCCGGAGACGAATGCCTTCTTGCCCGCACCTTCCAGAACGATGACACGGACGCTGTCATCGGCATCGAAATCCTGCATCGTGTCGGCAAGCGCGTCCCACATAGGCTTGGACATCGCATTGTGTTTCTTCACGTTGTCGAAAATCACGCGACCCAAATGGTCCTGCTTCTCAGCGACGATTTTGCCTTCTGACATCTTCTATCTCTCCGGTTCTTCGAAAATGGTAGGAATTGGCTCCGAACGGTGCGGCTCAGTCCGCCCCCTCGACGATCTGGGCAAACCCCGTTGCGTTGGCATGACGGATGCCGATGATTTCCTGGTACTCCGGCGAATTGTACCAGGCCCGGGCGGCTTCAACGCTGGGGAATTCCAGCACCACGGTACGCGATGGCAGGGGATCGCCTTCGACGGATTCCATATCGCCGCCGCGTGTCAGGTATTTTCCGCCATGCTGTGCGACGGTGCCGGGTGCTTTATCGCGATAGGGCCCATAGGCATCGGGGTCGCTGACGTCTAAATGCGCAATAAAATATCCTTTAGCCATACTGATCTCCCTGCTGCGCGTTCATGACAGCGTGATGATGGTTATCGGAGCGAACGGTAAGGTTCGGCCCCTTGCTTTGTAATTAGGATAAAGATCGCGGCCGACCCTGCAAGGTCGGCCCCACAATTGCTCTATTAAGCGTTTATTGTCGTGTGATGCCGGCCTTGCCGCCGCGCAGGACGAATTTCTGAACTTTGCCCGTCGCGGTCTTGGGCAACTCCTCAACGAAGCTGACCCAGCTCGGCGTCTTGAAGTGAGCCAGATTATCCCGGACATGCAGTTTGATGTCGTCTTCGCTCACCGACGCGCCGTCCTGAAGAATGACGAAGGCGTGCGGGGACTCGCCCCATTTCTCATGCGGCATGCCGACAACCGCGCTTTCCAGAACGGCGGGATGGCGCAGCAGACAGCCCTCGACTTCGACCGACGAGATGTTTTCGCCGCCGCTAATGATGACGTCCTTGAAGCGGTCGCGGATTTCCGCGTAGCCGTCGGGGTGGACGACGGCGGCATCGCCGGAATGGAACCATCCATCCTTGATCGCGGCGTTTGTCGCCTCGGGATCGTTGTAATATCCCTTCATGACTACGTTGCCGCGCACGGTGATCTCGCCGAGGGTTTCGCCGTCATGCGGGACTTCGTTGCCATATTCGTCGACGATCCGAAGTTCCCCGGAACTGACCAACTCGACACCCTGGCGGGCCTTGATCTTGGCCAGTTCTTCGACGGGAAGGTTCTGGTGTTCGGGCCGGGTTTCGCAGACAGTGATGAGCGGCGCCGTTTCGGTCAGGCCATACACATGCGTCAACTCCCAGCCGAGATCGCGTTCGATTACCTCGATCGTTGCGGCGGCGGGTGGCGCGCCGGCGGTAAACAGACGGACGCCGCGCGGCGCGCCGGCCCGGATTTCTTCGGGCGCGTTCGCAATGCCGATAAGCACCGTCGGTGCCGCGCAAAACATCGAGATATTCTCGTCCTTGATCAGCTTGAAGATCAGCGGCGGTTCGACCCGGCGTAGGCAGACATGGGTCATACCGCGCGCGGTATTGATCCAGGTGAAGGTCCAGCCATTCGCGTGGAACATCGGCAGCGTCCACAGATAGCGGTCCGCCGGCGTCAGGTGATGATGGACAAGGCTGCCCATGATGTTCATGTAGGCATTTCGGTGGGTGATCATCACACCTTTGGGCCGCGCCGTCGTGCCGCTTGTATAGTTGATGGTAAGCAGGTCGGTTTCGTCGATGTCGACTTCTGTAAATTCAGGTGAATGCGCTGCCAGCGCCGCTTCATAATCGATCCAGTTCTCGGCGGAATCCTCGAGTGCTACGAAGTGCTCGACGGCCGTCAGCTTGTCGCGAATACCGTCTATGGCCTCGAAATAGTCGGGATGCGCACAGACCATTTTCGCGCCGCAATGGTTGATGATGTACTCGAAATCGTCCGACTGCAGCCGGTAATTGACAGGTACGAGCACGGCACCGATCTGCGGTACCGCGTAATACGCCTCGAGATGGGAATGCGTATTCGGGGCGATATAGACGACCCTGTCGCCCTTTGTGATGCCAAGCCCCTGCAACGCCGAAGACCATTGACCGCAGCGGTCCAGGAACTGGCTATAGGTTAAGCGCAATTCGCCATCGACGACCGCTTCACGTTCGGCGTATAGCCGACGGGCGCGCCGTGCAAATTCAATGGGGGTCAGTGCTGTTTCCATAACGGTTCTTCCCTCGGCTCGGGCATTGCAGAATGTTGTTGATGTTAGCCAGCCAGGGCCGCGCCGTCATCTATTTCAGGCCGTAGCGGTTATCCGTCTCAAGGTAGGGTGCAGGACGTCTCTAGAAAGAATGGGATCTCATTTCGCACGTTCTTTTGCACGCCGCATTTTACCTTTGGCCTGTTTGACGGCCTTGCCTTCGATATAGCGGATGAAATGGAGCTTCATTTTATCGCCGTGCAAAGTGCGGTGATAGGCCTGCACGTCGGGACGACCGTCGTCGGTCCTTTCAAAAGCGTAAAGCGACAGTGTGTTGTCGTTGACGCGTGCCCAGATCAAAGGGGCTTTCGGCATCGGGCCTTGCAGTGGATCACTCGCCAAAGGCACATCCGTTCGGTCCTTATGCGCCTTGGAGACGTAGAGCGTTTGATCCGGCGTTTTAACAAAATCGACAGCGTGGGTTTTGCGTTTTGGATTTCTTGGGTCGCGCAGCGAAATCGTATCCCAAGAAACGTTGAAGCCGTGTTCAAGTGGCTGAATTACCACGTTTATATCGCGCGGAGTTAGGCCGGAGCCCCAGGTTGACGTCCCCGAAAATGAGCCGAAGAACTTTTCTACTATTCCGTCGCCTGCAGCGGCAATGCCACTCCATAGCAGGGCAATAACGCACGAAATGACTTGTATCCGGTTCATCGCGTCACCTTCCATGCGATGCATCCAATGCGGGAAAGTCCGTTCCACTAATTGTGCCTGAAGAATGCCACGCCGTCCATGCGAGAGTAGATAGTACAGTGAATCCTTGCCCTTTCCTTGAAATCGGCGGGGCGCTACGCTGTTGCAAAAATACGGAAGGAGCACGCCGATGTCACAAACCGAACCGTTCGCCGCCGACGGCGTACGCTGGCCGTCGAATGGCATCAGCGAGGTGCCGTTCCGGGTCTATACCGACCAGGACACCTATGATGGGGAGCAGGAGCGCCTGTTCCAGGGCGAAACCTGGCAATATCTCTGCCTTGAAGCCGAACTGAAGGAACCGGGCGATTTCGTCTCCACGACTGTGGGCGAGGTGGCGGTTATCGGTGTCCGCAACGGGGCAGGGGAGATCAACGCCTTCGTCAATCGCTGTGTGCATCGGGGCAACCTGCTGTGCATGGAACGCCAGGGCAAGGTGAAGAAGTTCAGCTGCATGTATCACGGCTGGACGTACGACCTCGACGGTCAGTTGACTGGCGTCGCGTTCGAGGAAGGGGTGCAGGGCAAGGGCGGCATGGCCCCGGAATTCCGCAAGGACGAACATAGGTTGCGCCCGCTTCGTGTTGCGGTACTGGGAGGCCTCGTTTTCGGCACCTTCAGCGACACCGTGCCCGGCCTCGAAGCCTGGCTCGGCCCGGACGTGGTGCGTGGGTTGCTGCGGGTGATGAACCGCACGCCCTATGTGCTGGGCCGCAACACGCAGGTGCTGCCGAACAATTGGAAGCTCTATATCGAAAATGTGAAGGACACCTATCACGCCTCGATCCTGCATTTGTTTCTGACGACCTTCAAAATCAACAAGCTGACCATGCCCGGCGGCGTCTATATCAACCCGGACGGCGGCAATCATTACAGCTATGCCAAGCTCGACTACGCGGCCGAGACCAAGGCCTACAAAGATGCCGGCTTGCGCGCGGAGAGTGAGTTCCGTTTGCAGGACAATTCCGTCGTCGAGTCTATCGATGAATATGGCGACGGCGTTTCGGTTCAAATCCTGACGATCATGCCCGGCATGGTGCTGCAACAGGTGCGCAACACCATCGCGGTGCGCGTCATCCGCCCCAGAGGCGTCGACAAGACAGAACTGGAATGGATCCATCTCGGTTTCGATGGTGACGATGAGGACATGACCGAACGCCGCTTGCGCCAAGGCAATCTGATCGGCCCGGCGGGCTATGTCGCGATGGAGGACGGCTTCATCGGCGGCTTCGTGCAACGCGCCTTGCAATACAACGATGGCGGTGCAGGCATCGTCATGATGGGCGGGCACGAAGCGGACTCGCAGCCCTTCAAGGCGAGCGAGGCCGCGATCCGGGGCTTCTGGAAACATTATCGCGCGCTGATGGGCGAATAGGAATGGATGCCGAAGACCAAGCGGTCCGTCTCGGCGTCGCCGAGCTAATCGGCGAGTATGCCGAGATCATCGATGAAGACCGGCTCGAAGAATGGCCGGACCTGTTTGCCGACCCGTGCAAATACCTTATCATCAGCCGCTCCAACCATGAGGCTGGGATGCGCCAAGGCGTGATGTACGCGGCAACACGCGGCATGATGCTCGACCGTGTCTTCACCCTGCGCCAGGCGAACCTTTACGAGCCGCACCGCTACCGCCACACGGTCGGCCCGATCCGCGTTAAGGAGGTCGCGGACGGTGTCGCCATCGTACACAGCCATTTCATCGTCGTGCGGATCATGCACACCGGTGAAACGACGCTGTTCGCGACAGGCCGCTATCTCGACCGGATCGATATCTCCGGCGATGAGTACAAGTTCAGCGATCGGATCGTCGTGCTGGACAGCGACCAGATCGACACGCTGCTGGCGATTCCGTTATAGGGCTTAATTTAATGTGTCCCGAATGCAGCAGGCCCGATCAACTCGTGTGTGGATGATATCGACCCTGACTCTATTTCCAGACGATCTGCTGTTTTACGGCGTATATGTAACAATCGCTTCCAAATGAACTGCGCCCTTTGCACCGGGCGACGGCAAGTTCTTTTAGGCCTTCGCTCATACACGAAGATTGCTGACAATAGCTGTATCCCGCAAAGGCGCCGTCCGCCGATACCGAAAAATACTGTGGGTCTTCAAGTTCCTTGTATCTTATGAATGACGCCGCCGGTCCATTCTTTAATGTGATTGGACCGCTGCCGATTTTGGCCTCCAATGGCTTGATGACCTGTCCAGATCTTTTGACGCCCTGCCATACGACCGTGTCGATGACTGCGTAGATTTTGCAGGGTACGCCATTGCTCACGCGATGGCATGCACGCAACGCAACGGTTCCGCTACCTTCAATGCAGCCGTACCGTCCGGCTTCGCAAAAACTATATCCCGCAGCCCGCCCGTCGGTCGAAACGGCGAAATATTCACTATCGGGACGGGCCAAATAGTGTTGGAAATATGCTTCCGCGCTTGGCGAAAGATAAACGTAGCCGCTGCCCGCTTCGAAATGGCTTGTCTGGCAAGCAGCCAAAATTAGGCCGATAAGCAACAAGCCGGAAAGCTTGATCGTAATTAAACACCTCACCGAATTGCTCTCCAAAGTAGCGAAAGTCTAAATACATATATCATTAATGAGGGCAGTGAGGATTGAGAAAAATCGGTGTGCTTTAGACGTAGGGAATTTTGGTGCACGCGAGGCATTATTCCAACAGCAGGACCTTACGACAGTTTCTTTCTTGGAATGCAAAGCGGGCGTGTCGAGATGGGTTAGAGACGCAGGCGTGATCAAATGCGAGAGTTAGGAGGGGGTATCCCTCACAATTTGCCTTTAGCCCTCATCCGGATTGAGCTTCTGTTTCAGCTTTGTCATGCCCTGAATCCAGCGATCCGGGTCGGATGCTTTCTTGGCCCAGTAGCCGCCGGCGAGGGGGTGGGTGTAGATCATGAAGCGGTCGTCGGCGATACCTTCAAGAATCGTGGCGGCGGCTTCGTCCGCACTCATGACGCCATCGCGCACGGTGCCGCTGTCGGGTGTGTTGGCGGTCATTTGTGTCTCGACCCGCAGCGGGCAGACGACGGAGACGCCGACGTTCTTCGGGCCCCACTCGACAGCCAGCCATTCCGCGAGGCCGACGGCGGCATGTTTGGTGGCCGTATACACAGCCGAATTCATCTGCATCAGAATGCCCGCCGCGGAGGCAACATTGACCAGCTTGCCGCCGCCGCGTGCGGCCATGCGAGGGGCTGCGGCACGGGCGGCGTAGAGATGCGCCATGACGTGCACGCTCCATTGCTGCTGCCAATGTTCATTGTCGTCGCGAATAGGCTTCGGGCTGATGCCGGCGTTGGAGATAAAGAGGTCCACCGGCCCCAATTCCATCTCGGCGGTGTCGAGCAAGGTGTGGATGGCCGGTTCTTTTGTCACATCGGTCGGTACCGCCAGGCCGCCGATTTCCAATGCACTCTTCTGCACCATTTCGGCTTGCAGATCGGCCATCGCGACACCCTTCGCGCCAGCTTTAATTAACGCCTTCGACAGGGCAAACCCAATACCGCCGCCCGCACCCGTGACGACCGCGACTTTTCCTTCTAGATCCATATTCGTCTTCCTGTTTTCTTAAACTGCCGCCCCGTTTTCTTTCTGGGGGCCGCTTAACCTCTCTCGGCGAGGGGGCTGATTGCCCAATATCCGGCCCTTCTTAATCCCGTTTTTTCCAGTCATCCACATAGGCCGCCGTTAGCCCCTCAAACTCCTCGATTGCCGACGCTTTATCCGGAATGTTGCGGGAAATGATAAGATGCAGGCATTCCAACAGCGCGAACACGGCGATATTTGGGCTTGCGCCTTGCTCTCTCGCCTCGTTCAGAGGTCCGAAAAGATATCGTGCGGCGAAGTCTTTTACGTCTTCGGAGAATTTTTCAGTCTCGGAACTGCTATTGTCGGTCATGAGTTATCTTTCGGTGTGCTTGGCCGTTCGGTGTGAGGCGGGTTCGAAAATTCTGCTCCGGCCTATAGGCTTTGCAGCCTGGGCATCACTTCCTTGCTGAACAGGGTAAGGTTCGCCACCGTATCTTCGTGACTGAGATGGCCGCCCTGTCCCATCATCAGCAAATGACCGATACCCCCGGTATGCGCGTTGAATTCCCGAATTTGTTCAAAGACCGTGTCGGGGGTACCGGCGAAGGCGATACCGGCATTGACGAACTCGTCGACGCTGCCCGTTTGCATCACGAATTCACCGCCATCGCGTAAGGGGATCATCAAAGGGGCACGGCTTTGCAGTCGCTGCGCCGTGACCTCGTTGGAGGTGTAGCCGGGGGGGAACCAGAATTGTGAGGCGGCGCGCGGTGTGGTGCGGCTGTAGTCCAGTATTTGGTTCGCGCGGCGGCGGCCTTCTTCTTCGGTTTCGCCAACACCGACCATGGCAAGGTAAGCGAAGCGGTCTTTCGAAACGGTATGTCCGCCGCTTGCGGCGCCTTTGCGATAGCTCTCGAAGATCGTCGGCGTGCGGGCATAACCGGTATTCAGTGACGCGATTACATAGCCTTTTTCGCCAACCGTCTTCGCGGATTCCGGGCTTGCGACGGTCATCCATACTGGCGGGTGCGGCGCCTGATAGCAGCGTGGCCAGACATTCACCTGACGATACTGGAAATGTTCGCCTTCCCAATTGAACGGCCCGTCGTGGGTACTCAATGCTTTGAGAATGAGGTCATGCGCCTCCCAAAAGCGCTCCATCAGGGTGGCCGGATTGCTGTTGGCCGGCGATACTTCGAATGGGGCGCCCTTCACGAACCCCATCTCCAGCCGCCCGCGCGAGATCACGTCTATCATGGCGTATTCTTCAGCGACGCGGACCGCATCCATCCGGTTGGCAATCGGCATGCCGAGGCACAGCAGGCGGACTTTCTTGGTTTCGCGTGCGAGGATCGCCATCGGGATCGTACAGACAGACGTCGCGCAGGTTGCTGTCGTGTGGTGTTCGTTGACCATGATGTTGATGCCCAACTCGTCGCACAGCGCCCACTCGTCGAGATAGCGATGATAGAGGTCCGCACCGACTTTGGGATCGTAGACCCGGCTGGGGACGACGTTCCGCAAGGAGTTCCCCAGTTCTTCCCAGGCCGGGTGATAGGCCATTTCGCTAAAATGCCAAACCTGCATTGCCCTATGCTCCTGCGTTCGCGGCATCGATTGCGCACGGTCCCGCGCAAAGTGCGGCTATGGTTTCATTCAGGCATTCAATCTGCGGGTAATGTCCTGCCTGCGGAAGAATATTCAGTCGCGCTTGCGGTAGACGTTCGGCGAGTTGTTTGCCGTGTTCAGGCGCGACGAAGCCGTCGCTTTCGCCCCAAATTAAGTGTGTTGGGAGTTCAATGCGATGCAACCAGCGCGGCAATACGGGATTGTGCAAATAGGGTTTCCACGCATAGTACGCGAGGTACTGGCGGTCCCGCGCAACCATGGTCATTTGCTCACTGTCGAAGGTACTAAAATCGACCGGCGTTCCCGCAAATAGGCAGCACGCGGCCTCTTCTTCGGGCAGTGCGGAGAGATCTGCAAAGGCGCGGTCACCGCGTCCGCCGAATTTGACGCCAAGCGGGGCGATCAACCCCAAGGCTTTCAGTCGGGTGCAATTGCGTACCGCCATCTCAAGTGCAACCCATCCGCCGAACGAACTGCCGACTATCGTGACACCGTTCAGATTGAATTGATCGAGCAGATCGAGATAGAGATAAGCAAGATCGTCGACCCTCCGAAAATCTCGCGGTGGAGGGCGTCCGTCAAAACCTGGATGGCGGGGCATATGAACTGTCCACCGCTCCGCCAACTGCGTCACAAAGGGCTTGTGCAAGTGCGCATAATGTTCTGGACGCAGGTAGAGCAGGGGAGGTCCCTTACCGAGCACATCGATATCGAGTGTAATTCCTGATACTTCGACTTGTTCCATCTGCATTCGGCCTTTTTCGTCTCGTCGCATTTACGCAAGCACACTCGATATTGTGGCATGCGATCGCAGAAAGAAGAAGATGGCGCCATTACTGGGAACAGGTTGAACAAATGTTGAAAGAGCTAGCGCACCGCAGTTCCTGCCGATAAAGCGCCCTTACTTGGCCAGGAATGTCCCTATAACGTCGATCTGTTCCGGCGTTGTTAGGCCAGGGCAATGGCCCACACCAGGGACTTTGAAAATTTCGGACTTAGGTCCCGTGCTTGCCATCCGTTCGATGGTGTCGGCGCGAAGCAGCTTCGACTCCAGTCCCCACACGGTCAGGACGGGACAGGATATGCCTGGCCACAGGTCCCAATTGTCGGAGTCAGCGATTGCGCCGGCGGGCTGTGACAGGCCTGGGTCGTACTGCAACGTCCATTGGCCATCAGGCAGTTCTCGCAAAGAGTCGCGGCCAAACTTTCCCCATTCTTCGTCGGTGAAAGGACCGAAGGCGCCGCGGGTCTCGCGGACATGGGCGATGCCCTCTATCTCGCTGGCGAAGCGTGGGTCCTTGCCGAAGTTTGCTTGATTGTCGCGGCGGCCCTCGGCGGGGATGAAGGGGCCGATATCGTTCAGGACCAGCTTCGTGATCGGTGTATTGGGCCGGCTTGCGAGCCGCATTCCGAGATTGCCACCCATCGAAGTGCCGACCCAGGCGACCTCGTCCGCGTCGGTGCGTGCCAGCATCGCGGCGCATACCGTTTCGTAAAGGGGATAGCCATAGGCGGATTTATCGTCAATCCAATCGCTGCCACCGCGTCCTGGCATATCGACTGCAAAAACCCGCCAGTCGGCCGACAAAGCTTCCGCTAGGTCGTCGAAATCGAGACGATTCCGGCTGAGCCCATGCACGCAGACCCCTACTTTGGGATTGTCCACCGCACCCCATTCCCGATAACGGATGTTGAGAAACCTGCCCGCCGCGAGAACCTTTAGAATCTTATCCGTGTATTTGGTCATTTTTGCTCCAGGTACTGGCTTGGCTCTTCCTCATGGTAAGCCGCGCGAACCAAGCGCATCAAGGTGAGGCCTTTCCTGGCTGGTGTATTTAATCCATTGCATCAGGACCGATTGAACGCATAATTGTTGTAGCCTTTGCTTGGCATTGGGATATTCGACATGCCGCTTCAGCTACCGCGTCTTGAAACGATTACCGACGAAATGGTCGCGCGCTTTGAGCGGGACGGCTTCCTTGTCATCGAAAACTGCCTCGACGCAACACAGGTTTCGGCTTTGCGGGCCAGCTTTCCGCGCATCTTTGCCGGCGATTTCGATACCGGGGTCTATCCCGATGAGTGGCATTGGCGCGAAGGGGTAAGCCTGCCGGATGTGACGCGGCATATGGGCAATGCTTGGAAGTCCGACCTAGCGATTGCGCGGCTCGCGCTGTCAAAAGATGTGGCCCGCGCGGCAATGCAGTTAACAGGTTGGTCCGGCGTCAAGCTCGGTCAGGACACGATCTGGTGGAAAACACCGCAGAGCAAGGCGGTGACCTTTCATCAGGACACGTCTTTCATGGACTTCCTGCGACCGCAAAAAACACTCACTTGCTGGTTCACTTTGGACGATACACATTGCGATGCCGGGACACTCGAATACGCCCGCGGGTCTCACCGCTGGCCACTGACGCCGTTGCCGACAGATTTTCATGCGCCGGATGATTATCGCGCGTTGATGTTGCATTCCGCTGAAGCCGCCGGTTTCACCGATCCGGAGGTCGTGCAAATCGAAGTGCCTGCTGGATCCTGCGTGTTTCATGCCGGGGAGGCCTGGCACGGCTCCGGGCCCAACCAGTCACAAAAGACCATTCGCCGCTCCATCGGCCTGCATCTGCTCCCGGAGTCGGTGACATTTTCGGATGCGCCGGGCGGCTATATCTATCGGCGCTACCAGCGGACAGGAGACCCGACCCTCGACGAGAGTTATTTCCCCGTACTGTGTTCCGAGAACGGTCGGCGCACCGAATGGCTTGAAGGCTATTGCGAAACCGGACGGCGAGAGTTGCCTGCTTAACGGCGCCGCGTCGTGATCCTTTAGCGCTGCGCACGCGATTGGCGAACCGTTTTAGGAGGTGCGTGTATTCAATGCGTACCCAATTAAGAGCCTATCCAACTTTTACACGCTGCGGTGTTATTTAGGTGCGGCGACGACGGAGCGCGCCCAGACCAAGAAGCCCAACGCCGATCAATGCCAAGGTGCCGGGTTCCGGAACGTTTACCAACCTACCGAACTGCACGTGATCGACTTCGAGGCCATTGCCGCCACCAAGCGCCTTAATCGCTATGCTGCCGATACCACCGGCATCGATAACGCCAAAGAAACGATCTTCAGCGGTGTTCCCATTGAAACTATTCCCATCAGCGAAACCACTGCTCGTAACGGACCCTAGTGAATTGCCCAACGGATCGAAGGCTTCAAACAGCACCTCGACATCGTTACCATCTGTCCAGACAAGGCCAGCGTGCGTCGGAAAAAGTCCATTCAATGCTGGATTTGTTTCGTCGAAACTGAATGTCAGTCCGACCGCGCCACTATTTATAAACCAAGTATGTCCGCCATTTCCGGAGCCGTCTACGACACCGTCATCGGCGTCGACAGAGTCAATGAAACCTGGAAAACCTGGGGGAATCACCGAACCGCTGCTCGCAACAATTCCTGGCGTGTTCAATGCGCCGTCTTCGAAGTCTTCCACGAAAAACCACGTCACACCGGGACTACCGGGAACGCTTGCAAACGGGCTTTGATTGCTGCAGGTGCGGGAGAAAGAGCCGAGTTGATGTGCGGAATCTCCAACCGAACTATCGGCGACGCTGCCAAGGTTTGTGGTGCCGCTCGACTTGCTGGCATCAAAGCATTGATAAGGCGTCGCGTTTACGAACGTAACCGCATTTGCTGATCCACTCGCGACGAGCCCAAACGCCAGGACCGATGCCGTTACAAACGCAAATTTATTCATTACCCATCCCTTTCCCCAGTACGCGCCAGAATTTACTGGCCGTTTATTGCTTTTTAACCAAGTTTATTAGCAATTAGCGGGCCACAAAAAACTAATGCGCATTATCAGTGGGTTACCCGCGTTTACGTCTTTGAGGCCGGCCATGGTGTAAAGTTATCCGACACTGTTGTCGACGATTTGGCTGAATATGCAGAAGTCTGTTACAAAAAAATGACTATGTTACAACAAGTTACGATACATTTTTCTCGGACATTGTGATCCGGTACAAAAGTGTAAGAATTTCCGACGCGGCAAAGAAGCGGTCTCAGACTGCCCAATTAAGTCTCATCACGAGGCCTGTTCCTCAGGTAGATGACTTTCAGAACCGGTCGCCATGCCGTGGTTCCTGTTCTCGATAGGTTTCGCGGTACAGGGTTACGGCCTGTTCGTGTTGCTCGATCTCTGCTGCGCCGAGTTCCTCTGTTGGCCGTTCAATCGCACCGAAATGCTTCCAGCGGTCCTCGCCACGCACCAGCATCATACGCATCGGAAAACTGCCGGTTGGTTTCGCCGAGGCTGGTATGTAGTTGAAGGCGAGCCCGATGCGCCGGTGTCCAGTGGTGTTTGGTCCGGAGCGGTGCGGGCAAAGGCCGTGGTGAAAGGAAAACTCGCCGGCCCTGAGCGGCATCGCGACGGTCTTGTCGCCGTCTAAAAATTCGGTAATCCGCTGTCCCGCGCGATTGACACTGTTTTCGACGACATGAGCCTCGTGGTGCATGAGGCGAGGACAGCCTTGCCAAGGCATGACCTCCATGCAACCGGCATCTTCCCCGGCATCGCTGAGTGCGATCCAGGCCGCGACCTGTTCCATCGGTTCGTAGCCGTGGTAGGTCGAATCCTGGTGCCAATCGGCCCAGGTCTCGGTATGCGCTTCTTTGATGAAAAAGGTTCCGGTATAGAGGAAGAGGTCCGGCCCGAGCAGATCCTCGACCTTGTCGAGTATGCGCGGATCCGTGGCCAGACGAAGCGCCCAGGGCATCGTGATATAGGGCATGGTGCGCCACTTCAGTTCTTTGGTGGCGTTGACTGGTGCGCCAAGCCAGGCTTCAAGCCGGGCAAGCCCATTCAGGCAGTCCTGCCGCTCTGCATCGCTCAGGAGCGGGAAAGGCGATAGAAACCCATCATGCTTGAATTGGGCGACTTGTGCCTTGCTAAGTGACTTCATTCGATCTGTCTTCTTCTCAAGCTAATAATCACCTCGTCCATCTCAGCATCTCAATCCGCCCGGCATTTGGCAAATCCATATTGGCAGCCGATACTTAACGCCAGGAAGCTGCGCGAGGTTAAGCGATATGGAGCAAGAGGAAAACGGTTCCGGCAGGGTTTACAAGGATCTCTGGGAGCACATTGAGGCGCTGGATCAAGCTGGTCTGCTGTATCGGATCGACAAGCCGGTCAACAAGGACACGGAAATGCATCCGCTGGTCCGCTGGCAGTTCCGTGGCGGCATTCCGGAAGCGGAGCGTAAGGCGTTTTTGTTTACCAACATTACGGACAGTAAGGGCCGCACATACGATATGCCGGTTCTGATTGGCGGGCTCGCGGCCAATCCCGAAATCTATCGGATCGGGATGGGCGCGTCGTCGCTCGACGATATCGGGCCGCTTTGGGAACGCGCCTTGAGCCAGCCGGTTGAAACGATGATTGTTCAAAGCGCGCCCTGCCAGGACATTGTGATGACGGGGCCGGACGTGCAGGGCCCGGGCCGGGGGCTGGACGCCTTGCCAATCCCGATTTCGACGCCGGGTTACGATACCGGCCCCTATTTCACCGCGGCGACCTGGATCACCAAGGATATCGACAGCAATGTCCAGAATATGGGCGTCTATCGCGGCAACCTGAAGGCGCCCGACCGTTTGGCGGTGATGATGCAGATGTCGAGTTCCGCCGGTGGCTATTTTCACTGGAAAGGCTATCAGGCGCGCGGCGAAAAGATGCCGGTCTGTATTATTCTCGGCTGTCCGCCGGTGGTGGAATATACCGGTCCGCAAAAGGTGAAGCTCGGTGTCGACGAACTGACTGTGGCGGGTGGCCTCGCCGGGGGGCCGATCAATATCGTGAAGGCAAAGACCGTCGATCTCTATGTCCCGGCCGAGGCGCAGGTTGTCGTCGAAGGCTATATCGATCCGGAATATCTCGAACCGGAAGGACCGTTCGGCGAGTCGCACGGCTACGTGGCCGTGGAAGAATACAATTTCACCATGGATGTCACGGCAATCACGCAACAGCGCAAACCGGTCGTCAGTTCGATCATCAGTCAGGTCACGCCCAGTGAATCCAGTGTCATCAAGCGGGTCGCCTATGAGCCGATGTTTCTTTCTCATTTGCGTGATACCCTCGGCATTCGTGGCGTCCAGAAAGTCTCCCTGCACGAGCCGCTGACCAATCTGCGTCGTTTCGTTAGCGTGACCGTGGATCGCCGGACGCCTAAGACCGAAATTTGGCGCGCCCTGACGGGGATCTCCGCCTACCAGCCTGCTGTCGGGAAATATTGCATCGCCATTAACGACGATATCGACCCTGACAATGCGGACGCGATTCTGTGGGCGATGTGCTATCGCGCCAATCCGGCGACTGACATTCAGATAACCGATTACCGATCCCGGGGACACGGTCCGATCCTGAAGAATGCCGACGACGAGTCCACGATGCTGATCGATGCGACTTTGAAATACGACCTGCCGCCGGTGGCGTTGCCGAAGCGGGAATTCATGGAGCGCGCCAAGGAACTCTGGGAAGAACTCGACCTGCCGCCCTTGACGCCGGAGTCGCCATGGCACGGCTATTCGCTGGGGGACTGGAACGACAAATGGGATGCCATGGCCAAGCGGGCGACGGATGGCGACTATCTGGTCAATGGCGAGCGGACGGCGCAACTCCGCCAAAAACTAGAGGACCCGCAGGTGCAAATTCGCGATGTCTTGGGCAACGATTTTGTCGATGAAGATAGCAGCTAGACGGAAAGTTTAGGTGTTGGCCTAGCATTCGAATTTACGCTGACACAGCATTGGCAAACATACGGAATGCTCAGCGTTTTGTCTCAATTGGGAAAAGGACGGTTCAGAATTTGAAGTGCATGTCGAATGTGTTTTTTGTGCGATCAATCATCCGAAAGCCTGTTCGAAGAGCCTGGTCGGATCGTTCAGCAGAGCATTGCATCGTTAGATGTTCTTGGGCGTCGGCAGCCTGTCCGCGCGAGGGGTGACTATCCGGTAGCGATGCTCGCCGGCGGTCTGTAGTTTTGCGGTCAATTACGAATTAGTTTGCGGAGGGCTGTTGAACTTCAGACGTCTATGCAAACATCGTAGCAAACGAAACCGTAAAGAACGTGGCCTGCGTGGTCATGGAAAGGGAACTCAGTCAATGCCGGATGCAAACACATACACGCCGCCGAAGGTCTGGAAATGGGAAAACGAGAATGGTGGCGCGTTTGCGAACATCAACCGCCCGACCGCCGGCGCCCAGCACGAAAAGGCGCTGCCGGTGGGCGAGCATACCTTGCAGCTGTATTCGCTCGCGACGCCGAATGGCGTGAAGGTCACCATCATGCTGGAAGAGTTGCTGGCGCTCGGCTTCGCCGGCGCGGAGTATGACGCTTGGCTGATCAGAATCGGCGATGGCGATCAGTTCGGCAGCGGCTTCGTTGCGGCGAACCCAAACTCCAAGATTCCAGCCCTGATGGATCACAGTACGGAAGAGCCGACACGTGTTTTCGAATCCGGCGCGATCCTGATGTATCTCGCGGCAAAGTTTCAG